>JAGWPH010000226.1 GCA_028870615.1 Betaproteobacteria bacterium | reverse complement strand
GGAGGGGCGTAATACTTGATCCAGTAACCATCGTAGAAGACGCGTTCTACGCCATCAATCAGTTGTCTGGTACCCGGGAGAGGCTGATCGTTCATCGTTCAAGGTCATCAAAACGCGTATTCTAATCCTGTTCCGGGGGTAATGGGTATAGGGAGCCCCCAGTCAAACGGTCCGTCCCTGCGAGATCGGGGCGGGTGCTGATTTTCTTGAAGCCGGCGGCTTCGAAAAGTGCCCTGCACGCCGCGCCCTGATCGTAACCATGTTCCAGCAACAGGGCCCCTCCCGGGTGGAGGTGGCGCGGTGCCTGCTCGATAATGGACTGGAGGGCGTCGAGTCCCTTCGGTCCGGCGCAAAGTGCGCTGCGCGGTTCAAAGCGCAGATCACCCTCTTTAAGGTGCGGATCACCCTCTGCCACATAAGGTGGATTGGCGAGGATCAGGCCAAAACGTTGCGTGCCCAGATTTTCAAACCAGTGACTTTGCACAAACACGATGGGCGGCCCCATCAGGGTGGCTTGCCAGCGTGCGGCATTGGCGCGCGCCAATGCCAGGGCGGGTGCCGAAACATCCACTGCCGTGATTGAAAGCTTTGGGCGTTGCACGTGCAAGGCGATCGCAATGGCGCCGCTGCCGGTACCTAGATCGAGAACCGGAAGGAGATTGTCTGGGGTCAACTGTTCCAGCGCCCACGCCACCAACCCCTCGGTTTCCGGGCGAGGAATCAGCACGGCGGGTGTAACGGCGAGTTCCAGGCCATAGAATTGGTGGCGTCCCAGCAGATAGGCGATAGGCTCTCCCGCTGCGCGGCGGGTCAGCAATTGATGATAGGTGGCCGCTTCTGCAGGACTCAGGCGGTACTCCGGGCGGCTGAGCAACCAGGCGTGATTTTGATGGGTGGCGGCTTCCAGCAACAAGCGGCGCTCCAGGCGTGTTCCGGGGTCGCCTTGCAAGGCGGTGGCAACGTTCACGCCGGGGTCATCCCGCCTGTTCGCCCAACTGGGCCAGTTGTTCCGCCTGATGTTCCGCCATCAGGGTGTCGGTCAGTTCAAACAGGTCGCCATCCATGATGGCATCCATCTTGTAGAGGGTCAGGTTGATGCGGTGGTCGGTGATGCGCCCTTGGGGAAAATTGTAGGTGCGGATACGCTCCGAGCGGTCGCCGCTGCCGATCAGCGATTTGCGGGTGGCAGCTTCCTGAGCCTGTTGTTCCCGCATCTGCTTGTCGCGAATGCGCGCCACCAACACCGATAGGGCCTGAGCCTTGTTCTTGTGCTGGCTGCGGCCATCCTGACATTCCACCACGATGCCGGTGGGCAGATGGGTAATCCGCACTGCCGAGTCGGTCTTGTTGATGTGTTGCCCCCCCGCGCCGCTGGCGCGAAAGGTATCAATGCGAATTTCTGACGGATTGATGATCACGTCACTGACGTCGTCGGGTTCCGGCATCACGGCCACGGTGCAGGCTGACGTGTGAATGCGCCCCTGGGTTTCCGTTTCAGGGACCCGTTGCACGCGATGGCCACCCGACTCGAACTTGAGGCGCGAATAGGCGCCGTGCCCTTCGATTCTGAAAATGATTTCCTTGTAGCCGCCCATCTCCCCTTCACTGTGAGAGAGAATCTCGGTTTGCCAGCGGTTGCGTTCGGCAAAGCGGGCATACATCCGGAACAGGCTACCGGCAAACAGTGCAGATTCATCTCCGCCTGTACCTGCACGAATTTCCACAAAAGTATTGCGGTCATCGTTAGGGTCCTTGGGCAGCAGGGCCCGTTGCAGGTCGCTCTCAATGGTTTCAAGGCGTCCCTTGGCTGATTTCAACTCCTCTTCGGCAAAATCGCGCAGAGCGGGATCGGCAGCCATATCCTGGGCCGTTGCAAGATCGGATTGGGCTTGTTGATGCTGGTGAAACAAGGCCACTACGGGTGCAATATCGGCATGTTCCTTGGTCAGCCTGCGATACTGGTCCATGTCACGGGTGAGGTCGGGGTCCGACAACAACGCATCCAGTTCGGACAGGCGCAAATCGAGTGTTGCGAGGCATTTAACGAGGGAATCTTTCATGCGCAGTGGGGAATTATTCTTCTTCGCGGATAAACAGGCGGTGCAACGCGTCCACTAACTGCTGCTGCGTCAGGCCTGTCGATTGGCTGAGTGTTTGTGTGGGGTGATGCAGGAATTTGTTCGTCAGTCCATTGGACAGCAATTCCAGCACCTGGGCGGGATCGTCTCCGCGCGCCAGGGCGCGACGCGCGCGCTCCAGTTCGATTTGGCGGTAGCGTTCGGCATGGCTGCGCAGCAGGCGAATCGTGGGGACCACATCGCGCGTGTGAATCCATTCCAGGAAGTCGGTGACGCGCGCTGTAATGATGATTTCGGCCTGCTGCACGGCGGACTGGCGCGACTCCCGGTTTTCCTGGGTAATGTTGCCCAGGTCGTCCACCGTATATAAAAATGCATCGTCCAGCGTACCGACTTCAGGTTCGATATCGCGCGGCACGGCCAGGTCGATCATCACCATGGGGCGATGTTTGCGCGCCTTGATGGCGCGCTCCACCATGCCTTTGCCAATCAACGGCAAGTGGCTTGCCGTGGAGGAAATGATGATGTCATGGCGGTGCAATTCGGAGGGCAGCTCGGACAAGGTGATACTGCTTCCGCCCAGGCGTTCCGCAAGGACGCGTCCGCGTTCGAGGGTGCGGTTGGCCACCGTGATGGAGCGCGGATGACGCGCCATAAAGTGGGCAGCCACCAGCTCCACCATCTCTCCCGCCCCGATGAACAGCACGTGTTGCTCTTCTATGGCCCCCAGCACGCTGGAGGCGAGCTTGAGGGCGGCCGCCGCCAGCGATACGGAACGCTCGCCGATGGCGGTCTGGCTACGCACTGCCTTGGCGACGGAAAAAGTATGCTGGAACAGTTTGTTGAGAAGCGGTCCCAGGGTGCCGGCTTCGTCAGCCGAACGCACAGCTTGCTTGACCTGCCCCAGGATCTGGGGTTCGCCCAGCACCATGGAGTCCAGTCCGGACGCGACGCGAAAAGCGTGATGGGCCGCGGCACTGCCATCCAGGCGGTACAGATACTGGGTAATGTCCAGCCCCGTGAGACCGTGATGACTGGACAGCCATTCGGCCACCGAGTCGGGGTGGTTGGTCTTGCAATAGATTTCAGTGCGGTTGCAGGTGGACAGAATGACCGCCTCGTCCACTGTCGGCAGACGGATCAGATCGGCCAATGCCGGGATAAGATCCTCTTGGGGAAAGGCGATTTTTTCGCGCACGGCTATGGGAGCGGTCTCATGATTGAGGCCAAAGGCGTGCAGTTGATGAGAAGAGGAATCAGCCAAATGCTTGTCCGGATTCAAAACAGTAACCGTGCATTATAACCGGATGGGAGTGGCTAGCGGGGCTCGGGAGGGGTCAACCCCCGCGGATACAGCAACCACATGCGTCCAGCCTGTTTCATGGATCCTGCTTTCTGCTCCGTGCCACTGCCATAACCCCAGAACAAGTCGGCCCGGACGGCGCCATTGATGGCGCCCCCCGTGTCTTGAGCCATGACCAGGCGACGCAGGGGCACCTTGCTGTTGGGCTGGGTGGTGTCAAGAAAGACTGGAGCGCCCAGGGGGATCACCCGGGGGTCCACAGCGATGCTTGCTCCCGAGGTGAGGGGGACCCCCAGCGCACCCAGCGGCCCCGGTAAGTTATCGGGTAACCGGCGGAAGAACACGTAACTGGGGTTGGCATCCAGCAGTTCGGTCACCTGATCGGGATGCGCCGTGGCCCACGCCTTGATTCCTTGCAAGGTGACCTGGCCGGGGGGGAGCTCACCGCGCTGAATCAGCAACCGGCCAACGGAACGGAACGGATGCCCGTTCTGGTCCGCGTAGCCTACCCGCATCTGGGAACCATCATTGAAGACGATGCGCCCGGAGCCCTGAATCTGCAGAAAAAACAGGTCCACCGGATTGTCTACCCAAGCCAGTTCCTGCCCCATCAAGGGCGCATCTTCCACTTCAATTTCGGCACGGGTGAGATAGGGCACCACCCGGTTTCCCTGCAGGCGCCCGCGCACGCGCCGGCCTTTGAGTTCCGGAAAGAGCTCGCCCAGTTCCACTGTCAGCAGATCACTGGGGGGCGCGTAGAGGGCGTAGTGATACTGCGGAGTGTGGACCGGGCTGCCATGGAGCAAAGGTTCGTAATACCCGGTGACCAGCCCCGTATTGGAACCGTCGCCATTGACCACCAGCCAGGGGTCGAAATGCGTTTCGAAAAACGACCGGAGGGCGGCATGACCAGGGTGCAACGGAACGCGCGCAGCGTCAGCGCAGATGGCACTCCAGGGGGCCTGTTTGCTGAGCACGGTGCAACTTTCCAGAAAGGCCGTCCAGGTCTTGGTATCAAAACTGCGCGTCCAATGTGGCAATCCAGAAAATTTTGCGGCTACCAGTTTTCCGCGCGGGAGAGCTGGCATCGCTGTACCCGAGGCCGCAGCGGCGCCCGCCAAAGGCGCGTCGGCAGGACAAGTGACGGGGGGCAGATCTTCGGGGTTGGTTTCAGCCTCGCTCGGCAATGGCCCGGGCAGGGGTTCTGCCAGACTGGCGGGAAGGGAGGGTAATGTTGCGGGCTGCGGTCCGGCACAGCCGGATAGCAACAAAACACATAGAGCGATAGGGAGCAGACGCATCCTGCCATTGCACACTAAACGCCGCTCCTTTTCAACAAGAAGCCTCAAACACTCTGCTAGAATGGCCCTTTGAATTGTGGCTAATTTTTTCTGGAGCATTCGTTGCCATGACATTCCGCATTGCACCCAGTATCCTTTCTGCCGACTTTGCCCGCCTGGGCGAGGAAGTTTCCTCGGTCATCGCTGCCGGAGCGGACATCATCCACTTTGATGTGATGGATAACCACTACGTGCCCAATCTGACCATTGGACCCCTGGTGTGTTCGGCCATCCGGCCCCATACCCAGGCGCCCATCGACGTGCACTTGATGGTCAAGCCGGTGGACCGCATCATTCCGGATTTTGCCAAGGCCGGTGCCGACATCATCAGCTTCCACCCCGAAGCTTCCGAGCATGTGGACCGCACCCTGCAGTTGATTCGCGAGCAAGGGTGCAAGGCCGGGCTGGTATTCAACCCCGCCACGCCACTTAACTATCTCGACCATGTCATGGATAAGCTCGATCTCATCCTGATCATGTCGGTCAATCCAGGCTTTGGAGGGCAATCCTTCATTCCTTCAGCCCTCGACAAATTGCGCGAAGCACGTCGGCGCATTGCGGCAAGTGGACGCGACATCTGGCTGGAAGTGGACGGCGGCGTCAAAGTGGACAACATTCATGCCGTTGCAAAAGCCGGGGCTGATACTTTCGTGGCGGGCTCGGCTATTTTCAATGCCCAGGATTATCGTGCAACCATCGCTGCCATGCGCGCCGAGTTGGCACGATGACAGAAGCCGAATTTCAGGACCTCGCGAAGGCAGGCTATAACCAGATTCCCGTCGTACTGACCACTCTCGCGGATCTTGACACCCCACTGTCGGTTTACGCCAAGCTTGCCAATCGCCCCTATTCTTATCTGCTGGAATCGGTACAGGGCGGTGAGCGTTTCGGGCGCTATTCTTTCGTGGGCCTGCCTGCCGCGACCCGGTTGCGTGTGACCCGCTACCAGGTGGCTGTAGAAACCGAAGGAACCCCCACAGAATTGTTTGAGGTTGGAGATCCGCTGACCTTTATCGAGCATTACACCAAGCGTTTCAAGGCTGCTCCCTTGACCGGGCTACCGCGATTTTGCGGTGGGTTCGCAGGTTATTTTGGCTACGACATCGTGCGCTATATCGAGCCGCGTCTTGCTGCCGGATGGAAAACCGATGACACCGGCACGCCGGACATCCTGCTGTTGCTCACCACCGAACTTGCCGTCATTGACAACCTTTCGGGGCAGTTGCATCTCATCGTCTATGCCGATGCCGGCGATCCGCAAGGCTATGCCCGGGCGCGAGGGCGCCTTGCCACATTGCGCGAACAACTCAAACAACCCGTGTCCCTTCCCGAGCTTACGCCGCAGCTGGTGGCCCCGGCAGTGTCCGATCAGGACCCGGCGGCCTACCAGGCCATGGTCGCGCGCGCCAAAGCCTACATTCGTGACGGCGACATCATGCAGGTGGTCTTGAGCCGGCGTATCCGCCAGGGGTTTGATGCGCCGCCGCTGATGTTGTACCGCGCGTTGCGCCAGCTCAATCCGTCACCCTACATGTTCTATTACCATTTTGACGATTTTCAAGTCGTGGGCGCCTCGCCAGAAATCCTGGTACGGCTGGAAGACAACACGGTCACCCTGCGTCCGATTGCCGGGACCCGACCGCGTGGCAAGACAACCGAGGAGGACCAGGCGTTGGCGCGCGAGTTGCTGGCCGATCCCAAGGAGATTGCCGAGCATGTCATGTTGATGGATTTGGGGCGCAACGATGTGGGACGGATTGCCGAGACAGGCTCAGTCAAGGTGACGGAAAACATGGTCATCGAACGTTACTCCCACGTAATGCATATCGTTTCCAATGTCGAAGGGCGTCTTAAACCGGGCATGGGCCCGCTCGATGTGCTGCGTGCCACATTCCCTGCAGGGACGCTGAGCGGTGCCGCCAAGGTGCGTGCCATGGAAATTATTGACGAACTGGAACCGACTCGCCGCGGTGTTTATGGTGGTGCGGTGGGTTATCTGGGCTTTGACGGCAACATGGATCTGGCCATTGCCATTCGCACCGCAGTCGTCAAAGACAAGACCCTGGTGGTACAGGTCGGAGGAGGCATCGTGGCGGATTCGGTGCCCGAGTCCGAATGGCAGGAAACGGTTAACAAGTCCAAGGCCGTGTTGCGCGCTGCCCAATTGGCACTGCAGGGGTTGGAATGATGACGCGCCGCCGCCGCCCTTTTCCCGCCCCACCCAATCCCGTTGATCGGCGCGAACCGTTGCCCTGGGCGCATCCCAAACTGGCGGCGGAAGATGCCACTGCGGCCGCGCGTCAGCAGACGGTGATGAGCAACCCTTCCTATATCGAGCCCGATCGCGACCTGGATTTTTTGCATACCGATGCAACCCGGGGGACACGTTTGCAGCTGGATTATCTCAAGGCAGAACAAGGGATGGCGGCGTATGGTATTGAACGGACCATCGTGGTCTTTGGCAGTACCCGTCTGCGTGAACCTGAGACAGCACGTCGCGAACTCGAAGCAGCCCGTCACGAACTTTCCGCGCATCCCGAAGACGAAGCCAAACTACGCTATCTGCATCTGGCTGAGCGACGGATGGAGCTGTCGCATTACTACGACGTGGGGCGGGAGCTCGGGCGGCTTGTCGGGCAGTCGGGAGAGGGGCCCCACGATTCGCGTCTGGTCATCATGACGGGCGGAGGGCCGGGGGGGATGGAGGCTGCCAATCGTGGGGCGTTCGACGTGGGAGCGCACAGTGTGGGGCTCAACATCACGTTGCCGCGCGAGCAATTCCCCAACCCCTATGTCACACCCGGTCTGTGCTTTCAGTTTCATTATTTTGCCCTGCGCAAGCTGCATTTCATGAAGCGTGCGGCGGCGTTGGTTGCCTTGCCCGGTGGTTTTGGCACGCTGGATGAATTGCTCGGCGCCCTGACCTTGGTGCAGACCCGCAAAGTGGCGCCGATGCCTATCGTGCTGGTGGGTGAGGCCTTCTGGCGCAGCGTACTCAATACCGATTTCCTGCTGGAACATGGCCACATCGATGGTGAGGATATCGATCTGTTTTGGTATGCCGAAACTGCCCAGGAAGTCTGGGACAGCGTAAACCACTGGCATCAAGCCAATGGCAGCGACTTGTAGTTTGGGTCTGACCCTAGTCCCCGGACCACTTGGCCCTCAGACCCCTGATGAACAGCCACGCAATCCAGCCGCTTCTCAGGCATTTTCCGAGGGAATCAGAACGCAGCGTCGAAAGCAAGACGCCACCGCCAACGATCCAGGCAGGGTGGTTCTTGATAAAACGGAGCGCAGCCAGTCCCTGGTCAGCCAGGGACAGGGGCATGAGCCACGGCTCGAGGTTTTGTGCCAACGTGACGCGTTGGAATGCAGACTGAGCGACCAGATGTTCGCGGCGTTCCGCCAGCCGTTTTAATTTATCGTTCATCAAAAACGAGAGCCGATTCGCTGTCGATCTTTGAGCAATTCCGACAGGCTGGCCGCAAATAGCTTGGGTTTTGTTCTTGCTTTGTGCAAGGCAACTGCCCATGCTGCCAGACCGCTTGCCAGAAATAATCCGGCAAGCAACCCCAGCACAAGAAGGCGGTTCGTATCCCAGAATGCGGCTACTAACAGTATGATCGCCAGAACCACGCCAACCCCGAGGAAAAACAGGGCCGCCAGTGTCAAGATCAGCAACGACAACAGATGCTCGCGCTCTTCCTCCAGGTCGTTGGACAACAGATCGAGGCGGGTATGCGCAATTGCAACCAGCGTTGTTGCGAGACTTGTCAGCGAAGCAAACAGCCCAGTATGCTTGCCGGGCGTTTTCTCAGCCATGGCCAAGCGCCTAACGGCGTCCGATAAGCAGGCCGATCACCAGGCCCAAACCGGCGGAGATACCGATGGCTTTCCAGGGGTTCTCGTGGACGTAAGCGTCGGTAACATCAGCCGCCGCTTTGGTTTTGGCAAGCATTGCCGTTTGTGTCTCGGCCATTCTGGCTTTTACCGCTCTGAGGGATTCTTCAGCCCTGGCACGCACTTCGGCCAGTTTTTCGCCGCCCTGGTTGGCCGAGGCTTTCAGCAGGGCTTCGGCATCTGCCATCACCACCTTGAAATCGGCGATCAACTGCTCTTTGGTAACTTCATCAGATAGCTTTCTCATGCTTTTCTCTGTTGCTGACTCTATCGCGTTCATGGTGAATTCCTTAATATAAAAATTCCAGTGTTGCTACAAGCTGCGACCTTGAATGACGCGTATCAATATCACTACGACTGCTATGACCAGAAGAATATGAATGAAGCCGCCCAGAGTGTAGGAGGAGACCACACCAAGCAACCAGAGGACAATCAAGACAACCGCAACTGTTCCGAGCATGTTGACCGCTCCTTGAATTCACATATTACTCCTTAGCATGCTCGTCTTGTTTTCAAATGATCTCTGTGCGGTAACACACTTTCCGGGGAGACATTGAAGAACACTGCTGGCTTCATGGGTTCGCTACCGTACAGACCGGGGCCAACGAGGCGTTTGATGATGGCTTTCCGCGGGGAGCGTGCCCGCCAATGAATATAACGGAGTCTGGTAATGAATAAAGATCAAGTCAAGGGAGTCATAAAGGACGTCGCTGGTAAAGTGCAAGAATCCACAGGGAAAATGGTCGGAAACAGAGAGCAGCAAGTCAGAGGGTTAAGCAAACAAATATCCGGAAAATCAGAAAAAATCTACGGTGACGCAAGGGAAGGCGTCAAGGATGCCAACAGGCATTCTTGAAGCATTATCTGACCCTCTTCACCAGGGGTCATCACCGCCTTCACGCGGCAGGAGAGGCTGCTCGACGTTGAGAAAAATCATCCCGTTGAGTACAGGACAAAGAACCAGCACAATTGTGAACAAAAGGTTCATAATGAACCCCGACCCTTGATCAGCCTGAGTTCTGTGGCTGTAACATTTTGTAAAGATATCGCTATGAACACATCGGGAAATCATTTCCTAAACTTGGCCAAGCGCGAAGTTGATCTGCGCAGGAGATCCTTGCTCTTGGTCCTCGCGACTCTGCCCGCCGCCTGCGTTACGCCTTTGTCCGGCCCCCGGGGGCCCTCGATGCCAGGGCCTTCCGTGCTGCCAAAAGTTCGTCCGCCGGAAGTGGGCCAGGAATGGGTTTATGCACTTCGCAATGTGTACAACCAGGATGCGCTCGGCGTGATTACCGAGAAAGTGGTGGCCGTTGGCGATAAGATCCGGATCCAGCGGACCAGCAGCAAAATCGGAGCCTTGCCTGACGAAATTCAAGGTCCATGGGGCATGATATTGCAAGACTCTCACTGGACACCCGCACCGCGTTTTTCAACGGCTCTCCCGTTGTGGCCATTGGAATTGAGGCCGGGCTGGTCTGGGCATTTCCGGTCGCAATACGAGGTCGTGGGGCACCCCGGTTTCAATTATTACTGGATATTGAACATGGAGGCCGTGGCCTGGGAAGAAATTACCACGCCTGCTGGTAAATTCCAGGCCCTGAAGTTTTCCAACATGATCAATTATCAAAGCGACGAATTGATCTTCCGGCTTTATAGCGACCGTATGGAAACACTTTGGCTGGTTCCCGAAATCGGCCGCTGGATCGTACGTCGCAGTACCGGCCGCTACTTTATCGAGGACCGGGGCGGGGATATGCGGGAGGATTACCTGGAGTGGGAACTCGTATCCTGGAAATAGCAGTGCAAATGGGGTCTTAAATTCCCAAATAGGCCCGCTTGACCTCGGGACTCTCTGTCAGCTCAAGGGCGGTGCCGGACTGCGTTACCGCGCCGGTTTCGATGACGTAACCACGATCGGCAACTTCAAGTGCGGCAAACACGTCCTGCTCGACCAGCAAGACGGTTACGTCCTGCTTGCGAATGGTCGAAAGCACTTCAAGCAGCTGGTCAATAATCACCGGCGCAAGGCCCAGGCTCATTTCATCAACCATCAGCAGTTTGGGTGTGGCCATCAATCCGCGGCCAATCGCGCACATCTGCTGTTCCCCACCAGACAGGCTGCCGGCGCGCTGGGTACGCCGCTCATACAGGGTTGGAAAAAGTGCATAGACAGACTCGAGCGTGGCGTGGATTGCTCCTTTACTGCGGCGCCTGAAGGCGCCCATCATCAGGTTTTCGAACACCGTCATCTGATCGAATAATTGACGACCTTCGGGCACCTGGACAAGCCCGAGCGCAAAACCCTGGTCCGGGGTGAGATGGGTCAGGTCGTGACCGTCGAAAGTGATCTTGCCGGTGCCGGCGAGTACACGCGAAAGTGCCCGCAGTAACGTGGTCTTGCCGGCACCGTTACTGCCGACGAGTGCGACGATCTCGCCGCGCCTGATATCCATATGGATGTCTCTCAGCACCGGTACTTCACCATAGCCGACGAACAGGCCCTGCACATTCAGCAAGATCTCGCTCATGCCCTGCGCCGCCCAAGATAGGCTTCGATGACCCGGGGGTCGGCAAGGACAACCCCAGGTTTTCCTTCAACGATTTGCTGGCCATGATGCAATACCAGCAGGCGGTCTGAAAGGCGTTGGATGACCTTGATCACATGTTCGATCACCAGCACGGAAATGCCGGTATTGCGTACCTTCTTGATGGCTTCAATGACTTCGTTGATCTCGACATGGTTAAGTCCCGCCATGACTTCGTCAAGCAATAGCAGCTTGGGCTTCATCGCCATCGCCTTGGCCAGTTCGAGGCGTTTCCGATCTGGTCCGCCCAACTCATCGGCGCGTCGGTCTGCATAGCGGGACAGGTCCATGAGTTCGAGCCATTGGTCGGCTTCATCACGTGCCGTCCGCAACGCTTTGGCGGTTTCCGAGGTGCCGAAGAGGGCGCCGATCGCGACGTTGTCCAGCACCGAGAGGCCTGGAAAGGGTTTCATGATCTGGAAGGTACGGCCGATACCAAGGCGTGCCCGCTTGAAGGCTGTCAGGTCTTTGATCGAGCGGCCTTCAAACAGAATGTCACCGGTCGTCGGGGTGATGCTGCCACTGATCAGGTTGATCAGGGTTGTCTTGCCGGCACCGTTTGGACCGATCAGGCCCAGCGTTTCACCAGACGCCAGGCTGAAGTTGACATCATCAACTGCAACGAGCCCACCAAAACGTTTGCTCAGTCCGCGGATTTCCAGAAGGGGGGGAGGCGTCATAGGCGGTGTTGTTTGACGTTTTCGCTAAAGTAGCGCCAGCCGGTCTTGCGAAAGCGGCGCATCAGGTCGGCCAGCCCACGTGGCATAAAGACCACGGCGGCGACGATCACGACACCAAAAAACAGATTGGCCAGGCTTGAGATTTCAGTCGACAGGGTTTCGGAGATGCCGGACAGCACGAACGCGCCAATCACCGGCCCCAGAACCGAGCCCGGGCCGCCAAATACCGTCATGATGATCATCTTGACGTTCAGGCTCAAATCAAAAGCGCTGACTGGATCAATGAATGTGATCCAGTAGGCATGGATGCCTCCTGCGAGCGCGCTGAAAACGCCTGCCAGGGCAAACGCCAGGACTTTGTAAAGCGTGGTGTTGACGCCCATGGACGCGGCAGCATCTTCGTTTTCGCGGATCGCGATCAAACCGAAACCGAAACGGCTGTTCGAAATCCAGAGAACGGTGAGGGTTGCGAGCAACAAAACGGCCAGCGACAGTTCGTAAAAGAGCGTGTCGCCATTCAATAGAGGCAGTACCAGTCCGGTATTGCGCCCGGCAACTTCGAGGTTGGAGACAATTGCCGTCATGACCTGCGATAGCGCCAGTGTGGCAATCGCGAAGTAATGGCCGCGCAGGCGCAGGACTGGAATCCCTACCACCAGCGCAAAGATCACGGAAAGCAGGACACCGAAAATGAGTCCCACGCCAAAAGGCAACTGCCATTGCACCATGGCAATGGCAGTGCCATAGCTACCCAGTCCAAAAAACTCGGAATTACCGAAGGAAGCATAGCCAGTAAAACCGCCGATGATATTCCAACCCTGGGCCAGCGTGGCCAGCAGCAAGGTGGAAATGCCGAACTGAATGAGGGTCGGCGATGCAAACCATGGGAGTGTGGCGAGCATCAATGCCGCAGCGACTCCCAGAATAAATTTGAACCGCAGGGTCAAGTGGTGGCTCCCAGCAAGCCGTTGGGACGAAAGATCAAGACCAGCACGAGAATGCCAAAGCTTGCGATATCCACGAAGGTGGGACCGATATAGAGCGCTGTAAGCGACTCGACGACACCCAGAAAGATCCCGCCGACCACCACGCCAAGCGGGCTTTCCAGGCCGCCAATGATGGCGATGGCAAAGGATTTTGCAGTCAGCGTCGCACCGATGTACGGGTTGATCTGCGAGACCACGCCATACAGATCTCCCGCACCGCCGGCAAGCGCTGCGCCCAGCCCGAAGGTCAGTGCGTAGATGGCCTTTGGTTCCACGCCATAAAGGCGCGCGGCACCCAGGTTTTGTGCGGTAGCGCGAATTGCCCGACCCAGGCGGGTATGCAAGAGGAACAGCCACAATGCAATGGTCAGTGCCAGCGCAACGACGAAGGCAAGCACGCGCACCAACGGCAGGGTGACGCCAAACACCATGAAATTGGAACCGGCGTAGCTTGGGTTGATGGTACGAAAGTCGGCGCTAAAGAATATTTGCGCTAATTGGGTTAGCACCACATCAATCCCGAAGGTGATCAGGAGCGTATTAAACATTGCCGCCCGTGCGATCAGGTTCAATATGCCACGCTGAAGAAGGTAACCCACGCAAAACAGCACAGCCATCGAGAGGGGCAGTGCAAGGAAAGGATCGATATTCAACAGGGTGAACAAATAGTACCCAACGTAGGCGCCCAGCATGATGAGCGCCCCATGGGCCAGGTTGACGATATTCAACACACCCCAAACCAGGGCCAGGCCGAGTGCCATCAGCGCATACAAGCCGCCGAGCAACACGCCGTTGACAAGAATCTGTGAAAGCAATTGCATGGTGCTAACGACTAACGCTTGCTCCATGGGGGCATCGGGTATTGCGGATAAGAGAGCATGCCGCTTTGCGAATAGACCGCCTTGACCTGGTCGTTCTGTACCTGGATTACGGTTTGCGGCAAACTGATTTGCCCCGTCGCATTAAATGCGATGGTCCCGTAGAGGCTGGGGAAACTGACCTGGGAAATGGCATCGCGTACCTTCACCGGATCGAGGGTGCCGGCAGCCTCAATGGCCTTGGCAAAGGCTTCAACATCGGCGACCGCTGAGGCCGTGTGATAGTCAGGGTCGTAGCCGAATCTTGCCGTGTAGGCCCTGGCAAAATCGGCCGCGTTACCGAAATACTGATCCTTGTTGGCTGGCGATACGACCCAAGGCGTCATCCCGAACGCGTAGTTCGAGTCTTTGCCAAGCGCTTTTCTGAAATCCGCTGTCGGTACCCCCACCGTGAAAGCGTACATCTTGGGGTTGAGATCAAGGCTTTTGGCCTGCCGAACAAAATTCAGCGCTTCGGTTTCATGGCCGGAAACCAGAATAACATCGGGATTACTGGATTTGACCTGCGAGATGAGGGTGCTGAAGTCGCTGGTGTTGCTGCTGTAACGCTGATCTTCCGTCAGCTTCAACCCGGCCTTCTGGATCAACTCACGGGTGCCATTCGCAACCGAAACGTCGAAGGCGTCATCTGCGTAGAGCAGGGCGATCGATTTGGGGGCAGGTTTAAGCTTGCCGATCATTGCAATGGTGCTCTCAAAGTACTTGCTGGCAACCGGCAGGGTTCCAAAAATAAATTTGTAGCCGCGGTTGAAGATCTGATCGGAGGCTCCACCGCCCTGGATCATTGGAACCTGGTATTTTTCGGCGACTGACGAATCCGCAAGCGCAAAATCACTGGCAAACGGTCCAAGCAGAAAATTGACCTTGTCCTGGGTCAGCAATTGAACATACTGGCGCACGCTCAAATTGCTGTCGGACTGATTATCAAGAATTTTCAGCGC
This sequence comes from Betaproteobacteria bacterium, assembly GCA_028870615.1. GTDB lineage: Bacteria > Pseudomonadota > Gammaproteobacteria > Burkholderiales > Ferrovaceae > JAJZRV01. The sequence goes on along the minus strand of JAGWPH010000226.1, from coordinate 3,308 downwards.
CAGCTTATAGGTTTTTCCAGCAACCCTGATGCCCCCGCCTTCATTGATTTTTTCCACCGCAAAGTTATAGCCGTCACGATAGTAACGGCCGGTATTGGCCAGTGCACCGGTTTCCTGCACTGAGGCGCCCAGAGTGATTATTTCCTGGGAAAAAGCAGCCCCGCTCGTCACCAGCAGGACGACCATGCACAAAAGCGCTCGTTTCATATCACTCCCCTTTCAGTCTGATTATTTGCGAGCCAGATTCAATCTGATTCCCGTCACAGCAATCAGTGAGACCTGATCATGCTATTAATTATAGTCGTTCTCACCAACTCTGGTGTCCTTTAAGGGAGCACGAATCGTCCAAATCTAGCGACACAGGGGACGCGTGCTAACGCACAGACTGAATGGCGGGCTACGGTGATGGCGGCGGCAGCGGCGCTTCTTCTGGCACGTTGCCTTCACCCTCTCCTATAGTTTAATTATTGTGCAGGTCTATTGGCTGATTTTTCACTCAAAACTTGCTCCACGGCCCTCTTCATGTCATCCGTCGAGGGGGATTTGAGCGTGTAGCAGAAGCTGGTTGCACCTACGATGAAGCTGATGATCGTGACGATAGTAAGCTCTGGACGTCTGTTTTTTGCTTTTTCCTGCTCTGTCTTAAGCTCCACATACTTGTTTAGGGTCGTCGTAATCGGCAACAGAATGTGCTTGTCGGAAGGGTCATTCGTGTTGTCTATCGGCTTCACAATACATGTCAGCGAAGGCTTGACCTCGTCCGGCAGATCGTCAAAGGCTTCCTCTTTTTCAATGTCTGAAATCAGCTTCTTCAGCAGGGCATAGGAAGTCGGGTCGTTCGCCTCGGTGTAGAGTTTGTAGATGACATTGCCACTGCTCTTGGGTGAAGGTCGAACCCCCTACCGATATGAATCACATCCTTGGCTGACAGAACCACGTTGGCCGCAAACTTTTTGTTAATGTTTCCCATCAAATTTTTCATGTTCCTTCGCCGCTGAATTGTCGTCCATGAAAGAAAAATAATGCCGCTGACAATTAATACGGGATAAATAGCGGTCATGAACAAGGCGAGCCAATCATGTTGTCATGAATAGTCTCCCTGAAAGACGTGAACGGTTAAGTTGTTTCTGAAGCAGCGCTAAGGTTGAGAGGCTTCAGCTTCAACCTCATCCCGCGTTTTCCGGTAAATCGAGACATGGCTACCACCCAGGGCAAGCGCACGCTCGATGACGGTATAGGCCAGGCCACGTTGCCCCTGGCGCAGATAGGTTTGCGCCAGATTGTTAAAGGCATCGCCTGCATTCGGGTGGGCGGTACTGGCCTGAAGGAAATACTTTACTGCCTGATCGTAGCGGCCCGCGGCATAGGCCAGATTCCCCAGACCCATCAGTGCGACCAGACTGTCCGGCCAGCGGGTGAGGCTTGTTTGGTAGGCGATTCCGGCCAACCCGGAGCTAACTGAGTCGAGTGCGGCTACCTGTTTCAGGTATTCCTCCTCGGTCGCGCTGGCTGGAATCCTGTCTGGCGTGAGCGTGACAATCCCCCAGCGTTTTCCACTTATCCAGGTTTTGTCAAAGCGGGCCCACGACATTTGCAAGGCCGGTAAGTCACCGGATTGTAATGTGATCATCTCTGTATCTCGGTCGTATCCCACCGCGACCGCGTAATGCCATTCCTGCGTCAAAAGGCCCAGATCCTGTAATACCAGTACCGGATTGCCGGCAGACAACTCTTCGAAAAGTGCCGTCAGGGTGGGTGCGATCCGATAGGGAATGCGCCCGGCGCGACGTGCAGCCCCGACCAGATCAAGTTGCAGAGATCCCTTGAGTCCAGGTGTATAGACTTGCGGCACCAAGGCATCAGGCGTGACATCTGCTCCTGAAAACCGCAGTGTCGTGGCCAGTGTGGCCGGGCCGCATTGGTATTGCTCCTGGGGAAAAAACGGCATCCCTCGCACAAAGGCTGTTTTGGGTAGGGTGCTGGGCCAGGAGGTGGTCGGGGCCGACGGTAACGCGGCACACCCAGCAAACAGGAACGGCATACAAAGGGCAGCAATACTTGCTGCCAAGTGTCTGGGTGGCTTCAAATCAGAGAATGAGCACCAACAAAATCGCGCTCAGCAGAATGATGATGAAGTCCGAATTGGTCAGGCTGGAGAAATTCCCACCGGCCGGGAGCGAATTGATTTTTTCGGCAAGCGCCCGCGCTTCCGAATCGTTGAGCAGGGCGATTCGTTGCGCCGTGATGACAACTCCCAATCCCAGTGCCTGCATTTTTTTCTGGACTTCGGCTCGTGAAATGAAGTTATCAATGACCGCTTTATCCCGACCCGGTGCGTCTTGGGCGACTTGGTCGGTGCCAATCAGTTCGGCCCGGGCAGATGGCATTGCTGTGGCAAATCCCAGACAGAGGAGCGCTCCAAATACTGATTTGAAAAAACCCTGAAGATTCATTTTAAACACCCTCCTTGTAAAATGGGAAAAGTTCCCATATAATACAGGGAATTTAAAAAATATCCAGTGGGGCTTTTGACACACCATAAAGTTTGGGAGGTAAAAAATGAACAAATTTTCTGCATTTGGAGTTTTTCCCTTGCTTTTGGCAGGCGGTCTCACATTGGGACTGGCGGGTTGCGGTGGTGGGGGCAGCGGCGGCGCTTCTTCCGGCACGCTTGATATGTTGCTAACCGATTCACCCGCCTGCGGTTATGACCACGTGTACATTACCGTGGACCACGTGGAAATTTCCTCGGATGGCAACACCTGGACTACCCTTGCAGTGAATTCCACCCTTGGGCGTATTGACCTGCTCAACCTGACCAATGGCACGCTGCTTTCCCTGGGCCAAGCGCCTCTGATGGCGGGAACATACCAACAGGTGCGGCTGGTGCTGAAAGCCAATGGCAGTTCAGCACCATGGAACAATGCCTTGGTGCTGACGGGCAGCGCCAGCGAAACGGCCCTCAAGACCCCCAGCGGCCAGCAAAGCGGCTACAAGATCATCGGTCCCTTTACGGTGCAGGCAGGAACCCTGGCTGACCTGGTGCTCGACTTCAATGCCTGCAAGTCCATCGTGGTGGCGGGCGCCAGTGGACAATATTTACTAAAACCTGTGGTGACGGCTATCGCTCAAGTGGTGAGCGGATCGATTTCTGGGACCACCCTGGCAGGCTCGCAGGTGTACGCCGAACAACAATCAAGCACCGGTCCCGTGATCGTCACCGGCACCGTGGCTGATGCCACCACCGGCGCGTTCACTTTGTCACCCATTCTGGAAAGCAGTGCGGGAGGCACCGTGGACGTGGTCAT
>JAGWPH010000225.1 GCA_028870615.1 Betaproteobacteria bacterium | reverse complement strand
TTTTATGACGAATCTAAAATTGCAATTATACCAATGGGATATTGTTATCCGGGCCGAGGGAATGGCGGCGACTTGCCACCACGCCGAGAATGCGCGACGTTGTGGCTCGATCATTTATTGACGAAGTTGCCAAGAATTGAATTGACTTTGCTGATCGGCCTGTATGCGCAGCGGCACTTTCTGCGCAATCGCCGCAAGCGGTCATTAACGGAAACGGTAAAGGCGTGGCGCGAGTTTGCGCCTGAATATCTTCCGTTGCCGCACCCTTCGGCGCGCAACACGCCATGGTTCCAGAGTAACCCTTGGTTTGAGCACGAACTCGTGCCCGTGCTGCGTGATCGGATCAGTCGCTCTCTACTTGATAAACATAACCATGACGGAGGCTGAAATGCGATGGCCCGCGTTTTTCAATCTGGCTCAGATTTGGATGCCGGTGGGCGGTGCAGTGGCTGTGCTAGAGCGTGCGCCTGCCACAGGGAAACATTCGCCGTCGATTGCCACTGTGTGCAGGTACGGCAAAGCCTGTGGCAAGAAACTTGTTTTGAAGGTGGCATGAGTGAACGCATTTCCTCGCCAATCCGCACATACCCGCAGGTGTTGTGTCTGAAAGGTTTTACACATGCTGCGACTGCACCCCTCGCATTCCTAAATATCCGAACTCAGTAATTGATTTGCGGCTGCGTGCCGCAGTAGGTCAGTGGCATTGAAAAAGACGGCCTCGGTTCGAGCACAAGTGGTTCTGTCACCAACAATCTAGAACTGAACAAAATGGGATGGCACCGCGTCTTTCTGGTTGGGTGGTTCTAACCTTGTTTCTGCTGTCAGCCATTTCGGCAGTTCGTAGACGATAGCTTTCTGTTGGCTATGCGCTGCTCCGTGGTGAATCCGGCCCCCCTATTTCGACTGTCGTATGCTCTGAAAAATCGGGCAGGCCCGGAGCATCGCCTACATGCGCTCCAAGCGCTCCAGTAGCAACGCGCGCTCACGCTCGTTGCCAGTCCAAGCTATGGCCTGGCGCAGGGATTCGCGCGCTTCCTCGATGCGATTCAAGCGTTGTAGTAGGTCGGCCCGCGCGCTGGCCCACCAGGGATAACCGGCCAGCGGCAGCGCCTCCATGAGCGGGAGCGCTTGCGTCGGCCCGATCGCGTGGCTCATTGCAACGGCGCGGTTAAGCGCAACGACCGGGCTGGGTTGCAACGCGTGTAGCGCGTCGTAGAGCCGTAGCAATTGAGGCCAGTCAGTGTCTTCAGCGTGGGTGGCGCGGGCGTGTACAGCCGCCAGCTCGGCCTGCAGTGTGAGAGTACCCGGCCCCTCCGATCTCAGTGCATTCAGGTTGCGGCAGCGCACCAACGCGGCTAGGCCACGTCGCAGTAGCAGGCGATCCCAGAGGCGCCGATCCTGATCCAGCAGCAGCACTGGGCGGCCCAGCGCATCGGTGCGCGCAGGCAGGCGCGAGGCTTGCAGCTCCATCAACGCCTGCAGCGCCTGCGCGTCTGCGTCCGTCGGTAGCAAAGCGGCCAGGTGTCGCGCCAAGCGTAGGGCCTCATGACACAGGGTCGGCCGCGTCCACTCGGCACCGCTGCTGGCCACATAGCCTTCGTTGAACATGAGGTACAGCACCGTGCAAACAGCGTCCAGGCGTGCTGCACGCTCGGATGCTGGCGGCAGATCGAAGGGTTCTCCGACCAACTGCGCCTTGGCGCGCGAGATGCGCTGAGCGATTGTGGCTTCCTTGACGAACAGGGCGCGCGCGATTTCGGCCACCGTGAGTCCGGCCACCAGACGCAAGGTGAGTGCCCATTGCGCCTCTGGCGCCAACTTGGGGTGGCAGGCGATAAACATCAACCTCAACGCGTCGTCGCCCACTGCGTCGGCCTCATCAGCAAGCAACAAGTCCAGCGGGTCGGGAGCTAGGTGGGCCGCGCGCGCATCGGCGTCATGACCCAGCGCTTGCTGTTCCCGCGCCGTCATCTGCGTATGACGCATTCGATCAAGCAGGCGATGCTTCGCGACGGTCATCAGCCAGGCGCCTGGGCGTTCAGGCCAGCCCTCGGACGGCCAACGCTGCATCGCGGCCACCAGCGCGTCCTGCACGCAGTCTTCGGCCAACGCAAGATCGGCGCCTGCGCGCAACAGAGCCCCGGTAAGGCGTCTGGCTTCCAGGCGCCAGACGGCCTCGATGGGAGGCGTCATCCGCCCTGCTTGATGGTGGCCAGCTGTTCGCGGATGATGCGCTCGGCATCTTCGGGTGGTAGGTCGATGCCGCCCATTAGCGGGCGCACCTCGATGCAACAGGATTGGCCAGGGAACGGTGCCGGAAAGCGCTGCGCCCAGGCCAGCGCTTCGTCGCGCGATCGCACCTCGATCAGCGTGTAACCGGCAATCAGTTCCTTGGTCTCGGCGAAGGGGCCGTCCATGACTCGTGCCTGGCCAGCGGCGTCGTACTGCACACGAAATCCTTGGCTGCTAGGCTGCAGGCCAGCACCATCGAGCAGCACGCCAGCCTTGGCCATCTCGTCGTGAAAGGCCATCATGCGTGGCACGAGCGTAGGGTCATCAGGGAAGTCACCAGCTTCGCTCATTGCGGTGGCGCGTACTTGGATCATATAACGGGGCATGAAAGTCTCCTAAAAATGGTTACCTTACACGACGAACGGCGACGGCGCACTTCGACAAGCCCCTCACTTTTTAGTTAATGTTTATGAGCTCACGTGGGCGCGAATGCACTTTGAATTTGCTGCGCTGAAGCAAATTTTATGACGTTAAGCGGAAATCCCCATCCCCTTTTCTGCGAACCTGAAAAGCACGCGTTGCTCCTGCCAGTCTACGGGCACTTCTGTCTGCTGGCCACGTACCGCATGCAGATTGAGGTGGCGCGGCTGATGCCCGTCGACGATGGCCTGAACGATGTCCGGCGCCAATAGGGTCATCCTCAGCACCTCGGCCACCCAACCCGGTTCCAGTTTGAACCGGCGTGCGAGTTCGGTGGCATTGGCCACCTCGCCGGAATCCAGCAGCCGCTGCCAGTAGAACGCCGTGCCCGGGGTGCGAATCAGGGGCAGATCAAACGTTGATTTAATCTTGGCGCTCGAGGCCCCGGGCGTTGCCGGAGGTCGTGATGTCCACGGTGGCCGTAGAATCCCGCTGTTCGGCCACGAAGGGGTGTTGCTCCAGTTCCCTGCGGAATTGGTGCCAACCGTCGTCGCGCCAGATGATGTTCAGACCATCCTCGCGCAACTGCACCCTCTCGATCAGCAACCGCAGGATGCGATGCTTCGCCGGTTGGGGTTCAGGGTGGATCCAGCGGCAAGGCGTTTTTCGAGGTAGGGCACGTAGTCGCGGTAGCGCTTGCCCTTTCTGGGCAATGTATCTACAATGTAGAAACATAATTAGGAGAGATTTCATGGAAGCCGTCATCCGTAAATGGGGCAACAGCCCGGCGTTGAGACTGCCAACCTCAGCACTGAAGGAGGCAGGCTATCACCTCGAGCAGAAGGTGGATCTGATCGTTTCGCGAGGTCGCATCATCATTCAGCCTTCGGAAAAGGTGGAATATGATCTAGATGCGTTGGTGGGCGGTATCACCGCCAGCAATGGGCACAGTGAGTTCAGTTTCGGCAAACCGGTAGGTAAAGAGGTGCTCTGATGGCGGCACGTGGCTATGTCCCCGATGCCAGTGATGTTGTCTGGCTTGAATTCGACCCGCAGGCAGGGCAAGAGCAGGCGGGCCACCGACCAGCGTTGGTGATCAGTCCGGCCAACTACAACAGTAAAACAGGCTTGATGGTCTGTTGTCCGATAACCACGAAGATCAAGGGCCACCCCTTTGAGGTCGTTACTCAGGTCGATGGCGTCAACTGTGTGGTGTTGTCCGATCAAGTCAAATCACTCGACTGGAAAGTGCGCCGGGCCAGGAAGAAGGCTGTTGTGCCGCCAGAGGTCATGATCCATGTTCGCGCCAAAATGAAGGCGCTGCTCATGATCACCTGAGGATTCACCGTGCTTGGAAAACCCGATTAGATCATCACTACCGGTATCGGAGATCACACATTTCCGCACCAGTACGCACACACCCGCAGGTGTTGAGTTTGAAAGGTTTGATACATGCTGCGACTGCACCACCAGCTTCAAACAAAAATCCCTGCCATTTCTGACAGGGATTTTTGTTTTTGAGGATGTAACTTTACGTGTGAGATTATTTCTTGAGGATCGCGGCCGGGTTCAGACTGGTGATACGGCCACTCTCGGTACCAGCAGTTTCATCGATGATGGCGTTGATCAGGGTCGGTCTGCGCGACTTGATCGCATCTTCCATGCCTTTGCGCAGCTCGGCCGGGGTGGTGGCGTACACGCCAACGCCGCCGAAGGCCTCCATCAGCTTCTCGTAGCGGGCGTCCCTGACAAACACGGTCGGGGCCACGTCGGTGCCACCCCCCATGTTCTTGTCAGTGCCGCGATAAACACCATTGTTGTTGAGGATCACCACGCAAACCGGCAGGTTGTAGCGGCAGATTGTCTCGACTTCCATGCCGCTGAAACCAAAGGCGCTGTCGCCCTCGATGGCGATCACCGGCTGGCCGCTCTCGACGGCAGCCGCCACGGCAAAGCCCATGCCGATGCCCATCACGCCCCAGGTGCCTACGTCCAGGCGCTTGCGCGGCTTGTACATGTCGACAATGGAGCGGGTGAAGTCCAGCGCATTGGCACCTTCGTTGACCAGCATGGCGTCCGGGTTGGCCTTGACGATATCGCGTACCACGTTGAGCGCGCTGTGGAAGTTCATCGGCTTCGGATCCTTGGCCAGGGTCTCGGCCATCTTCGCCACGTTCTTGTTCTTGCGCTCGGACACGGCGCTCAACCACTCGGCCGGCGGCTTGGGCCAGTTATTGCCGATGCCGGTGAGCAGGGCGGACACGCAGGAGCTGATATCACCGACGACCGGCGCGTCAATACGCACGTTGCTGTCCATCTCGGTGGCGGCGATGTCGATCTGGATAAACTTCTGGCCGCCCCAGTCCTTGTGGTTCTGGCCGCCCCAGGTTTTGCCCTTGCCGTGCGAGAGTAGCCAGTTCAGGCGCGCACCGATCAGCAACACCACGTCTGCTTCCGGTAGCACGTAGGAGCGGGCCGCGGAGGCCGATTGCTCGTGTGTGTCGGGCAGAATGCCCTTGGCCATGGCCATGGGCAGGTAGGGAATACCGGTTTTCTCGACCAAGGCACGGATGTCCGCGTCGGCCTGGGCGTAAGCAGCACCCTTGCCCAGCAAGATCAGAGGCTTCTTGGCGCCTTTGAGCAAATCGAGCGCTCGCTTGATCGCGTCCGGTGCCGGGATCTGGCGCGGGGCCGGATCAACCACCTTGATCAGCGAGTTCTTGCCCGCTTCGGCGTCCATGGTCTGCGCGAACAACTTGGCCGGCAAGTCCAGATAGACCCCGCCCGGACGTCCAGAGACGGCGGCGCGGATGGCGCGCGCAATGCCCACACCGATGTCCTCGGCGTGGAGTACGCGGAAGGCGGCCTTGCACAGCGGCCGGGCGATGGCTAGCTGGTCCATCTCTTCGTAATCGCCCTGCTGCAGGTCGATGATCTCGCGCTCGGATGATCCGGAGATCAGGATCATCGGGAAGCAGTTGGTGGTGGCGTTGGCCAGTGCGATCAAGCCGTTAAGGAAGACGGGCGCCGATACCGTTACGCAGATGCCGGGCTTGCCGGTCATGAAACCGGCGATGGCGGCGGCGTTGCCTGCGTTCTGCTCGTGACGGAATGAAATCATGCGCAGGCCTTCGGCTTGAGCCATGCGGGTGAAGTCGGTGATCGGAATACCCGGAAGACCATAGATATTCTTGATGCCGTTAAGCTTCAGGGCATCGATGACAAGATGGAAACCATTGGTTAGCACTTGCGATTCAACCACTTTCAATTCGGCGTTGTAGGTCATGATGAGATTTCTCTTCAGTTTGAAGCAGAGATAGTTAGGATGGGTGACGCGACAGGGTTTTCCGATAGCTTGCGTGAGACAATTTCGCGAAGCCTCCGTGTTGCACCCGATCGGCTTTCGCCGCACTGGCGCCCCATGTTGCATCACCTACACCGTTGGAGTATTGCAGGAAATTTGCCCTTGCACCATTGACCGCGGTCAAGTTCTCGGAACGATTCCAAAGGGGCATTGACCCCTGTCAATTTTCTGGACAATTCTGAATTCAGCAGCGGAAAACCCCGTTATTTTTAAAGGAACCACCTAAAAAACTTCGGAATTCGGAATTTGGAACTTTTTAGCCTGTAAATAGATATAAATCATATAGTTAGCAAGTTCACAATTCAGAGCCTGGCCAATGGAGCAGCCAGGCCCGATTCACATCCCATCAACGCGTCGCATGATCTGCTCCCCGTTTTTGTTTCTGGTGGCAACAGGTACGAAGCGCCATTTCAGCATTTTGGGAGGCAGACGCTCAAATTTAGAGTGCTGGTTCGCGACTCGGCGGATTGCGGTAAATTCGCCAGGGCCGAAGAGCAGTACGTCATAGTGATCACTGTGGATGGCAGGATACCGAATGAAAAATATTTGGTTACAACTTTCAATCATTAAGTTCGGGCTGAACATCTCGGTCGTCTGGTTTTCGGCGTGGATTCAATCGGTGGATGCAACACACTAGGAGTGTTGTGTCCACCGGTTGAATCCACAGCCGATAGCGTCCTTCCGAATTTCCCAAAAGGCAGTCTGTCAATCGTTGCCAATATGTTTTGGCATAAAGGAATAACATTGTGGTGCGTTAGATTTCTTGGGGAGTACTTCAGATGAAAAGTGTCCGGGTCGATGCGAAGGCACTTGTGCCGGCCAAGGCTCAGGCCATCCCCCTTGCAGCAGATTGTCAGACACTTACTTCATTTCGCAAGATCGCCTTTTCCTGCCTTGAACATCTGGAAGGCAATCTTGCGGGTGCGTTGAATGGCGACGATCCAGAATTTATTCACCAGATGCGAGTGTCAACAAGGCGGCTACGCGCGGCCATACGCCTGTTCGCACCGCACCTTCCGCCGGATTTTTCAGACAAACTGCTGCCTCCGTTGCGGCAATTGATGGATCACCTCGGCAAGGTGCGCGATCTGGATGTACTTCTGGCAGAAATCGCCATGCCCGTTGTACATGCCCTGCCCGATGAGCCGGGATTGGCAGCCCTGGTCAAAGTCGTGACCAAACGCGAGCATGAAGCAAGAAAAGCTGCCTCGCGCTATTTGCGTTCAGCCTCATATGTTCGCCTGATCCTCCTGGCTACCGAGCTGTTGCATCACCCATCCTTTGTGGAACGGGCGACAGAAGAAACAATCGCCAGCTTTGCCACTGACAGGCTCAAGCAGCTCAGGAAGAAGGTCCTCAAATTGGCCAAAGCGGCGAGAACGGACGACCCTGCTTCGCTGCACAGGCTGCGCATAGGGATCAAGCGCCTGCGCTATGCCCTGGAGTTTTTCGGGGTACTGTTCCACTCTGGAAAGACTCTTCGAAGGCTGCTCAGCCAGCTGGGTGCTCTGCAAAACGATCTGGGACAGTTGAACGACCTGGCAAATGCCAGTTTGCTCCTGATGCGTTGCACCAATGACGATGCTCGTCTTCGCGAGGTGGTTTCGTTGGTGGATGACTGGTACAACTCTCGCCGTCGCAAACTGTTGGCGCGAGTGCCCGAGCGACTGGAAAAGTTTCAGCGGTTGCATCTGCCTACCCTGAACTGATTTCCAGATTATTTTATCCGAAACGTGCGTAAAACTCTTTCCTTTAGGGCGGAGATATAAGCGCGAACTGCGAAGCGGTTCTAATGTGGTGTTTGCTGTTGCTCGATGTACTGTCCCATTACAAACCCTCCGCCTCCTGGCAGTCAGAAAACGGGAATTTCTGGCAGATCGGTAAAATGTGCACCTTCCTGTCTTTAGCAAACTCATGCCAATTAAGCAGTTTCAGCCCTTGGCATTTCGGCCAGGAACGTGGCCAGGCTTTGCAACACGATAGTGTATAAAACGCGGTTTTACACCACCCATCCCCATAGTTATAATCGCTAAGACCAACCACCCCGTCAGGGGCAATAACGGCGATTTGACCCTCCTTTGAAACCTGCCTCGAAAAATGCTTTTGAAGCCTTGTGTGAACTGGCTTCCATGGAGCGCTGGTGCTGGAAGATCGAGTGCCCCACTTGCGGGCATGCGTACTTTCGCCTGGCTTTCCGGGAAATTCTCCGGGGTAATCACCCGGATTCGCTGGATTGGTCCGTCTCCGGCTACTGCCTTCATGGGCTCATGGAATTTGATTCCGATCCTCTGCCTCGAATCGGTCAATGGCCCGTCCCCCATCAAAACGCGCTCGCCCGGATCCTGGCTAACGCCTCGCTAGGATGGATTGCCAAAAACGCGAGCTATCCAGACTGGATTGGCTTCCTGGGATTGGGGCTTTTCTACTGCGAAGATGCTGAACGCGAGGAACGGATGCTTACGTGCGCATGGGTACCTCAACTCCTTGAAATGTTACCTTCCGATGCGCCCTCGCGGATCTGGCTAGAAAAATTGTCGGTGCCAGGGTCTCAGGATGTTTTGAATTGGCAACATCTTGGTGCTTTCGAACATGACATGATCGGTGCGGCAGGGCGCCTGAGCGGGACCTTCTGACATCCCCGCCACCTTAAGGCGGGGGAGGATGTCAACTTTGGCAGGCTCTTGACCCGGGCATCCTCGATTGAAGACAGGCGTGGTGCCAACTAGTTGCCGCGTGGCGCGTTGACGCTCTTGGGGATGAACAGGAGTACCAGCAGCACACCTACCATCAGAACCGCTGCGATGGTGTAGAGCGCGGCGGAGGGGTCACTCGAGAACTGCTTGACCCACACCGGAATGTTGGGTCCGATGTAGCCACCCAGGTTGCCCACCGAGTTGACGATACCGATGCCTGCTGCCGCTGCGGTGCCCGTGAGAAAAGCGGAAGGCATGGGCCAGAACAGGGGCATGGAACCCACCACACCCAGGGTGCCGATGGACAGGCACAAGATGGAGATCACGGGGTTGCTCGCGAAAACACCCGACAGGACCAATCCCAGCGCGCCAGCGGTAACGTTGAACATGTAATGGATGCGTCGCTCGCCGGTGCGGTCGGAATGGTGGCTCAACCAGATCATGCCGAGGGTGCACACCCCGTAAGGAATGGCCGCAATCAGGCCCACGTTGAGATAGCTTTTGACGCCGAAGGCTTTGATCAAGGTAGGGAGCCAGAAGGCGATACCGTAGAGTCCCACCATCAGGGTGAAGTAGATGGCGCACAGCAGGTAGACCCGCCCGCTTTTGAAGGCATCGATCAGCCGGGTGTGAGGCTTGTGTCTCTCTTCGGCATCGATAGTCCTGGAGAGGACCACCTTCTCTTCAGCAGTGAGCCATTTTGCGTCCTGGATGCTGCTGTCCAGGTAGAAGATCACCCAGATCCCCACCAGGATGGACGGAATCCCTTCGATCAGGAACAGCCATTGCCAGCCCGCCAGTCCCAGGCTTCCGGAGAAGAAATCCATAATGGCACCAGAGAGGGGGTTCCCGATCACGCCAGACAGTGCGATCGCAGCCACGAATCCAGCAGTTCGCGTGGCGCGTTGGCGCGAGGGGTACCACAGAGTGAGATAATAGATTACACCGGGAAAGAAACCCGCTTCCGCG
>JAGWPH010000224.1 GCA_028870615.1 Betaproteobacteria bacterium | reverse complement strand
CCTCCGGGGAAGATACTAAAAGATACAAATATATTTTTGTTTGTGTTTTTGTGAGGATTTGTCCTGCTCAATGCACCAGGCTTGTGACGCGGCACCGCCCGACGCATACTGATGGCTTATATTGAATTCTTTCATTTCTGGGGCCTTTTCTCTGAACTCCTTCGACGTCATCATCGTTGGTAGCGGCCTGGCCGGCGCAACGGCTGCGCTTCGCCTGGCGCAACATTTCCGGGTAGCCGTTCTCACCAAACGCTCCTTGGAAGATGGGGCCAGCGGCTGGGCTCAAGGAGGTATCGCAGCTGTTATCGGCAAAAACGACAGTTTTGATTCCCATGTGGAAGATACCTTAAAGGCTGGGGCCGGTTTATGCGACCCGGAGGCCACGAGATTTATTGTGGAGCATGCGCCGGATGCGATTCACTGGCTCAGTGAACAAGGGGTTCCGTTCACTCTGGAAGAGGGACATCTACACCTGACCCGCGAAGGGGGCCATACCCACCGCCGCATTGTCCATGCCGCGGATGCCACAGGAGCAGCAGTACAGAACCAACTCTACCCGAAGCTGAAGGCGCATCCCAACATCACCCTCTTTGATCACTACATGCTGGTGGATCTCATTACCACCGGCAAATTGAAGCAAATTGGCAAGCGCTGCCTGGGGCTATATGCACTTAATGAACTGACTGGAGAGGTCGAAACTTTCTCCGCAGGACACACTATCCTGGCAACCGGCGGTGCCGGAAAAGTTTATCTCTACACCACCAATCCAGATACTGCGACCGGCGATGGGATTGCTTCTGCATGGCGCGCCGGGTGCCGGGTAGGCAATATGGAATTCATTCAGTTTCATCCCACCTGTTTGTACCACCCCCATGCCAAATCATTTCTGATTTCGGAAGCGGTCCGTGGCGAAGGGGGTGTTCTGAGGCTTCCCGATGGAACGCGCTTCATGCCGGATCATGATCAACGCGCTGAACTGGCATCGCGGGATATCGTGGCCCGCGCCATCGACTTTGAGATGAAACGTCATGGTATCGATTGCGTATATCTGGACATTACCCATAAGGGCGAAGCATTCATTCGGGAGCATTTTCCAACGATTTACCAACGTTGTCTGGATCTTGGAATCGATATGGCGCATGATCCCATTCCAGTGGTCCCAGCTGCCCATTACACCTGTGGGGGTATCGTAACGGATCTCTCCGGACGAACTGATCTCGACCGGCTGTATGCCGTTGGTGAAACTGCCTACACCGGCCTGCATGGGGCCAATCGATTGGCCAGCAATTCCTTGCTGGAATGTGTCGTTATGGCTACCGCCGCAAGTCAATATATCCGTGCAACGCCCTCCTCTCCGATATCTCAGTTGCCCGCTTGGGACAGCAGCCAGGTTACCGATGCCGATGAAGAAGTGGTGATCTCCCACAACTGGGATGAACTGCGACGGTTCATGTGGGACTACGTAGGCATTGTTCGCACCGATAAGCGTTTGGAACGGGCTGCCCACCGATTGAAATTATTGTCAGAAGAAATTCTGGAATTTTATGCCAACTTTCATGTCAGCCGCGATTTGTTGGAGCTACGCAATCTGGTTATGGTGTCCGAGCTGATCGTGCGTTCTGCTCAATCACGCCATGAAAGCAGAGGCCTGCACTATAGCCGTGATTATCCCCTCACTCTGGATAAGGCGGAACCTACCATCTGCCCCGGGATGGATGAATGATTCGAGAATCAATGCGGTACCGAATAATCATATGTCAGCGTGAGAATCAAACTTTGACTGTTTGCCCCGAACAGATCGCCGACCCGATCGCGCCCCAAGTTGTGAATATAGGCGACGTCCAGTTTGAAAGCCTCATACTTTGCAGTAAATCCCGCCCCGGGTGAACTCTCGTCCAGGCCAAACCGCACCGCCATCCGATTGGCGTTGAAATTTTGTTCAAATCCCAGATTCGGAGCCTCGTAGGTGGTGTTGAGCTGGCTCAATACATTTTGACGATGCAATCGGGTGCGCCCCACATCCACAAGTGCTCCTTCCCAGGGGGCAAAAGAAGTTCCGATTCGATACTCGCTCGATTGAGCGATACCTTCTGCTGCACCGGATGCATCGGTTCGTCGCTCCTGATCCCGATTTAACAAACCTCTGAAGCCGACTAACCAGCTCGATTCTGGATCTTGCCAGACCACCCCGTACCCGCCAGAAGGTCGCCATGCCGTCTGATAATGCACCGTCTTGGCCGGGTCGGATTCAGATTGTGCGTAAAACTGCGATACTTCATGGGACAACAGCAACCCCGCCGAAAATCCATTGCCTAGCGGCATGGCCATTTTGGTAAAAAAAGCCTGATTGCTCCCCTGCCCTGTAGCCCACGTCCGCTCTGAACCCCAGCTGGGAGTGCCTGTGAAAAAATGAACGTTGTTGGAATCTTGCTTCAGGGCAACGACGTAGATCGTCAAGTCATGCCACAGCAAAGGTGAAGTGGCACCTGCAGCTGAAAAATGAAAGTCATTGCCATTGACATACCCCGTATCACCTGCATCCACCAAGGCCGAGTCGTGATCCTTCCATACCAGCGCGTAATTTCCCCAGGTAGCCCCATCTCCCCCAAACCCGATGGATCGGACTCCCTTTTTAATCTGGCCTGATGCAAATTCTCTCATGGCAAGCTCTGGAGCATCGGCAACAGCCCTTGGGGAGACCAACAGAAGTAATGTCGATAAGCTGATGCACCGCCAGCGTTGGAGCGCCGCAATCACGGGCATAAAGTCAGGCAGCGCCAATATTGCGCACAATCCCTGAGCTCGCTTGGGACCCTGTGAAATCAAGCATGCGTTGAATCGGTTTGCGAGCCGCCGCGGCAAGCTCGGGCGCGACCTCGATCGCATTGCCCCTGGTCTGAAGCACTTCCAACAGGTTTTCCAGGCCATTCATGGCCATCCAGGGACAGTGGGCACAACTACGACAAGTAGCGCTGGTGCCGGCCGTAGGCGCTTCGATAAAAAGTTTCCCAGGATTTTGCCGACGCAGCTTATGCATCATGCCGTTGTCTGTCGCCACAATAAACGTGTGGGCAGGCAATGTGGATGCTGCTTTCAAAATCGCTGAAGTAGACCCGACAACATCTGCCATGGCAATTACTGCAGCAGGCGACTCCGGATGGACCAGGACTCCCGCTTCGGGATGAAGACGTATCAAGTCAGCCAGTTCGCGGGCCTTGAATTCGTCGTGAACGACACAGGAACCGCGCCAAAGCAGCATATCCGCCCCGGTTTGGGATTGAACGTACTCGCCAAGATGCTTGTCGGGCGCCCACAATATCTTTTTGCCCTGTTCATGCAAATGCCTCACGATACCCACGGCGCAACTGGAGGTCACCACCCAATCAGATCGCGCCTTCACAGCAGCACTCGTATTGGCGTAGACCACTACGGTTCGGTCCGGGTTCTGCTCACAGAATGCTGAAAATTCATCCACAGGGCAACCCAGGTCCAACGAACAGTTGGCTTCGAGCGTCGGCATCAGGACGGTTTTTTCATTGGAAAGGATTTTGGCGGTCTCCCCCATAAACCGTACCCCCGCAACGACCAGCGTGCTGGCCGAGTGGTTTTTGCCAAATCGGGCCATTTCCAGAGAATCTGCCACCAGACCCCCAGTTTCTTCGGCCAGGTCCTGCAAATCTGGATGAACATAGTAATGAGAGACCAGCACTGCATTTTCAGCCTTAAGCTGGGCCTTGATCAGGCTTTGCAGCGCCTGGCGGCGCCCAGGGGCAGGCTCTTCTGGGAGACTGGCCCAGGCATGATGCGTATCGCAAGTGGCGGG
>JAGWPH010000223.1 GCA_028870615.1 Betaproteobacteria bacterium | reverse complement strand
GGCATGTTCTTGGGATCCTGTGTGCCAATAAAATAGTGGCATTTGTCGCTGCAGGCGCCACAATGAACGCATGCGTCCATGTAAACCTTAAGCGAGCGATACCTGCCCAGCAATTCACCCATCCTGGCCAGTGCCTTTTCCTGCCAGTCTTCCACCAATTGCCCCGGAAACCCTATCGCCGTTTGAATTTTTTCGTTGGCAACAAATGAATGCACGTCCCTTGTCGCCCCCGGCTTCAGTGCCGGGATGATTGGTATGACGCGGTATGCAGGGGCGACAACGGTTTCAGCCATGAGGGCGTTCCGCATCCAGGTGCGCGGCCCAACCGGACAGGTGCCGTTGCTCCCTGGGGTTATCCACCTGGTTTCGGGAGGGTGAGAAGAACACGCCAGGGGCGTGCAACAGCTTGCTGAACGGAAAGATCGTCATCAACAGGAGTACCGGTATGAGGTGCAGATAGAGCAAAGCGCCCTCCGGTAACGGTTGCACATCAAAATACATCAGTCCCAGGAAAAACCGTTTGACCGCGATAATGTCGGGATGGGAAATGAACTTCATGGCCAGTCCGGAGAGTCCGATGCTCAGCAGTAATACCAGCATCAGATGGTCGGATGGCGTGGAAATATAGCGGATGCGTTCCACCAGGATGCGCCGGGCCCAAAGCCCTCCCAACCCAAGCACCATTGCCATTCCGCCATAGATGCCGAAAGGCTGCATCCAGTCCACCCAAAACCACACCGGTTCGGTGAAATAGCGCAGGTGGCGCAGCAGCACCAGCACCAGACCGAAATGAAACAGGATGCCGAAAGCCCATATCCACAAGTTGGCCTTGAACAGGCTCTCGAACAGCACGACTTCGCGCGCCATGCGGAATGCCACCCCGCTGGTGGTGGTGGGAGCCGGCGTCGTGGGAATCTTTAGGGGTGCCGGCGTCCGGGCATAATCTGCGATACGAATCAGCAGCCCGCCTGTAAACACCAGCGCGGCAAGATAAAACAGCAGCGCAAACAACATGCTGGTCATCGTCAAGGGTTCAGACGCAGCCCGTGGGTTTGGGTAAGCCGGCAATCTTGCAGGCCTGCTTGGCCGGCCCATAAGGAAACAGCTCATATAAGTACTGGCTGTTGCCCTTTTCAGCCCCGAGTTTCTTGCCGATAGCCTTGGTCAAAACGCGCACTGCCGGTGCAATCTGGTATTCGTCGTAATATCCGCGCAGAAAATCCACGACTTCCCAGTGCTGATCCGTCATGTCGACATTTTCTGCCTTGGCGATATAGTCGGCCACATCCCGATTCCACTCGGCCAAATTGACCAGATAGCCCTCTTCGTCCGTTTCGTAGGACTTACCATTGACTTCGATGTTCGACATTGCACTCTCCTCCGTGTTATTGGATTGTATTGGGCTGTTCTATAGCCAGGACTGACAAGTCTTGTTTTGAGTGACCAGATCGACAAAACCACCGTAATCCACCACGGTAATTCCTTGAATTAAATTGGCGGCCACGCCGCGCGCTTCAAGATCAGGTTGCAGGGCGTACACTTTGAATCGATTCAAAGCGTCCCGCATGAGCGGCTCGAACAGAGTCCCCGCAGTGGCTGCATAGACAGCGTCCTCGATCAACAGCAAATCACCACCGTCCCCCACGCGCATGCAGGAATCCAGAGCCGCATGGCCAAGTGGCGATTTATTCACAATGTGCAACATGGACCTCTCCCTTCAAAAACTTAATACGACATCCTGTTGGTTCATCAACGCACCCAAGGCCGTTCGATCCAGAACCATGACATCCACCAGGAGGTCGTCTTCGGTCAGGCCACGCGCCTCAAGCGACTCTTTCTCCACATAGAGTTTTTCGATGTCGTAACCGTCCAAAGCCCGATACGTGGACGAAAAATTCTTGGTCTCAATGCCCTGGGTCTGTTGTCCTTTCCGCAACTGATACACCCCATCATCCATAAATACCAACGAGACATCCTGATCAAAGGCCGCTGTGATCAGGACAACTTCAAGAGACTCCAGAGCATAGATGGTGCCGTGGGGAGGCTTGCGGTTAACGAACATGAACTTCTTGGTGGTGTTGCTCTCGCTCATGGACGCCCCTCAATCCCCGAAGGTCACCAGACGGTCCGCCTGGATTCCCGCCTCAACCAACTGCCCCAACCCGGAAATGCGGAACCCCCGGGCCAAATTCTCGTCTTTGATTCCGCGTCGCAGTGCCGCAGCCACACACACCACCAGGTCGATGCCATGCTCTTCGGCGAGCTTGCTCCAGCGGGCCACAATGTTACGGTCATCCTGCGGGGGCTCGGTCAGGCGCGAGGCGTTGTTGACCCCGTCATGATAAAAAAATACCCGGAAAATTTCGTGCCCTTTTGCCAACGCTGCCTTGCAAAACAGATAGGCGGTATCGCTGGCCTGATGCTGGTAGGGCCCTTCGTTGATGACAATGCCAAACTTCATGGTTTACCCGATCAGAAGCGGATATGTGCCGAAGCATTGAGATTGGCACGGGAACCACGCCAGTCATCCACGAGATATTTGGTGAAGGGCAGATCCGTCAGTTCAAAAAAACGGGGCCAGCCAATCCGCTCGATCCAGTCCGACATGCGCTCCCACGCACGTCCATCCGCTTTGTACGCATACAGGATCTTCTTTACCACATCGCCCACTTCAACCCAGCGCGGCGGATTGTTGGGCAGTCCCGATGCAACCATTTTCATAAAAGTCGGCTTGGCGCGCGCATTCGAGTTTTTCCCGCCTACCCAGATCGCAATCTTTGAATGGTCCGGATCATTGATCTGCATGGGAGGACATGGTGGATAGCAAGCGCCGCAGCACACGCATTTTTCTTCATCCACTTCCAGCGAGGGCTTGCCATTGACCATCGCTGGGCGAATAGCCGCCACCGGACAACGCGCCACCACGGCCGGACGTTCGCATACGTTGGCCACCAGATCGTGATTGATTTTGGGTGGTTTGGTGTGTTGAACAATGATGGCG
>JAGWPH010000222.1 GCA_028870615.1 Betaproteobacteria bacterium | reverse complement strand
GTAATCCACCCGATGGAATCCATGTAGCCAGAGTGCTTTAAAGAATTTGCGGCGCATCGGTTCAGCGGTAGAGGTCATGGTCACTCACCAGAATATCCACCGAAAAATCGTGGGGCTCCATAGGCACCTCGGGCACCAGTTGCTCTTCAAAGGCCACAGCAACGGTTATCGCATGCCGTCCGGGAAGGGCCAGCAACTTGTCGTAAAATCCACCCCCATAGCCCAGGCGATGGCGCTGCCGATCAAACACTGCCCCGGGCATCAGGATAAAGTCCACCCGGGACAACGGCACGGTTTGACAATGCACCGGGTCCGGTTCGCGAATGCCCCAGATGCCTGGTTTGAGGTCGCGTTGCAAATCACGCACGCCGTGTAACGCCAACATTTTGGCGGTTCGATCCACACGCGGCAGCGCCAGTTGCGAGCCACGTTCAAGAATGGCCCCAACAATGGCCTGAGTGTCAATTTCGGAGCCCATCGACATGTAGGCCATAACCACTTTTGCTGCGCCAAATTCCGGCAAAGCCAGCACCTTTTGCGACATTGCAAGGCTGCGGGAAAGCCGCTGACTTTCTGGAATGGCATCGCGCCGCGCCAGTATGGTCGCGCGCAAATCTGATTTTTGAGATGGTTTCATATTGGAAGAACAGTATAATGCCTGCTTCAATCAATCATAATGTCTGTCAGAAGGTTTTTTATGAAACGCGAAAATATTTCCAGCGGTTCTCCTTGGGAACCCATCATCGGTTACTCCCGTGCTGTCAAAGTCGGGAATCACGTGGCCATCTCCGGCACCACGGGCACCGGCACCGACGGCAAACTGGTAGGCCATGGCGATCCGGAGGCCCAGACCATTCAAGCCCTCAAGAATCTGGAAACCGCCCTCATCCGCGCTGGCGCCAGTCTAAAGCATGTGGTCAGGACCCGAATGTTCGTCACCCAGATCGATCAATGGGAAAAAATTGCGCGGGCCCATGGGCAAGTCTTCGGTGAGATCCGCCCCACCACCACACTGGTGGAAGTTAAGCGCCTCATCGATCCCGATATGCTGATCGAGATCGAAGCAGACGCCATCATCAGCGATGATTGACAGAAAGTTCAATCCGCGCTGCGCTGCAGTGCTGCGCGGATCTGCTCCAGCGCCGTAGCATCATCCAGGGTGGCCAGATCTCCAGGGTCACGCCCCTCGGCCAGCGCTTGAATGCTCCGTCGTAACAACTTTCCGGAACGCGTCTTGGGCAACAATGTCACAAAGTACACGCGTGCTGGGCGCGCTATGCCGCCAAGACTCTTGTCCACGGTATCCATTACTTCCTTCTCAAAAGCCCGGTGCGCGGCTGAGTCCACCAAGCCACTGGCGTTTTTTGGAACCGCAAAGGCGATGGGAACCTGCCCTTTCAATTTGTCTTCCACCCCAACCACCGCCACTTCGGCGATGTTGCGATGGCCGCTGATCGCTTCCTCGATTTCACGCGTTCCCAGACGGTGGCCGGCCACATTAATGACATCATCGGTCCGTCCGAGAATAAAATAGTATCCATCCTGGTCCCGAATACCCCAATCGAAAGAGGAATAAACCTTGCGGTCTTTGAGCAGGGAGAAATAAGTGCTGACAAATCGTGCGTCGTCTCCCCAGACCGTGGTGAGACAGCCAGGAGGTAGCGGAGGCACGATGCCCAACACGCCTTTCTGGTCGGCGGCAACCTGCTGCCCGGTACTCTCATCCAGCAACTGGACGTTGTAGCCATAAACCGGAAAACTGGGGCTGCCATATTTACGTGGTGTTTCTTCCACACCCAGCATAGCGGAGAGGATCGGCCAACCCGTTTCCGTCTGCCAGTAATTGTCTACGACAGGCACGCCAAGCCCATCCGAAATCCAGCGCGCGGTAGGCTCATCGAGCGGTTCGCCGGCAAGGAACAGATAGCGTAACGATTTAAGATCATGCCGGGTGAGATATTTCGGGTCCTGCTTCTTCAATACGCGAATCGCGGTGGGGGAACTGAACATTACCGACACCCGGTGTTGCGCGACAATCTTCCACCAGATGCCCGCATCCGGGCGGGTAGGCAAGCCTTCGTACATGATCGTTGTCATGCCCTGAATCAACGGCGCATAGACAATGTAGGAATGCCCCACTACCCAACCAATATCCGAAGTGGTAAACATAGCCTCACCCGGTTTGCCACAAAAAATATGGCACATGGAAGCTGCCAGCGCCACCGCATGGCCTCCTGTATCCCGTTGTACGCCTTTTGGTTTTCCGGTGGTTCCGGAGGTGTAGAGAATATAGGATGGATCGGTTGATTCAAGCCATACCACCGGCACTGTGACTTCGCCAACGGCATCGCGCAACTCAGCGTAATCCTTGTCGCGGCCAGGTGTACGCGCCATCTCCGCGTCAATACCACGATCAACAATCAGCACATTTTGAGGCGGATATTTGGCAAGACGACAGGCTTCGTCCACCAACGGTTTGTAACACACGCTTTTGCCTCCGCGCATGCCAGCATCGGCAGTGACCATCACGAGGGGACGAGCATCATCAATCCGGGTAGACAGGCTATGCGATGCAAACCCGCCAAATACCACGGAATGAATAGCACCGAGACGGGTGCAGGCCAGCATGGCAAAGAGGGCTTCCGGAATCATCGGCATGTAGATGATGACGCGATCCCCTTTGC
>JAGWPH010000221.1 GCA_028870615.1 Betaproteobacteria bacterium | reverse complement strand
CGGCCAAATTGTCTACGATTCCACGGAATACATTACCTCCTCCATCAAGGAAGTCGCCAAAACCCTGGTGGAAGCATTGCTCATAGTTACGGCAGTAATTTTCCTGTTTCTAGGCAGCTTGCGTGCCGTGGTTGTACCAGTGATTGCCATGCCTCTATCACTGATTGGCACTTTCCTCATCATGCTAGTGCTTGGATACTCCATTAATCTGCTCACGCTGCTAGCTCTTGTATTGGCTATCGGTCTTGTGGTGGATGATGCCATTATCATAGTGGAAAATGTGGATCGCCACATGAAGGAGGAGGGCAAATCTCCCATGGAGGCGGCTTTCCTGGCCGCGCGTGAGTTGGGTAGCCCGATTCTGGCCATGACAGTAGTCCTGATTGCAGTTTATATTCCCATCGGATTTCAAGGAGGCCTTACTGGCGCCCTATTCACAGAATTTGCGTTTACCTTGGCTGGGGCTGTAACGGTATCCGGAATCGTAGCACTCACCCTCTCGCCTATGATGTGCGCCCGCTTTTTTAAAAGCGATGAGCATAAGAATGCATTTGTGGCTTTTTTGGATCGAATGTTTGATGCCTTACATAAACGCTATCAAAAAATCTTAACCAGCATCTTGCAGACGGGGACGGTGCTGGTTGTGATGGGTTGTTTACTGTTACTCGCTACGGTTTATTTGTTCATCACATCGGCGAAGGAGCTTGCGCCTCCTGAAGACCAGGGGATCGTTCTGTATTCGATGACGGGGGCGCCCAATGCCACAGCCGACGAAATGCAGACCTATGCCCAAACGTTGTATACGATTGCCAAATCGGAACCGGAATATGCACAGATGTTTCAGATTACTGGGGCGCCTGTCCTGAATCAAGGACTGGGCGGAACGGTTTTCAAGCCCTGGGACCAACGGCATCGTTCGGCGGATGAGTTGCAGAAGGACTTGCAAGCCAAGTGGGGTGCTCTGCCTGGAGCGCGAGTTGCCGCTTTTCAGTTCCCTCCGCTACCCGGAACCCAGGGTTTGCCGGTGCAGTTCGTTATCAACACTACTGAGCCATTTCAAAATCTTAATGAGGTCGCCCAAAAGGTTTTGGACAAAGCCCGTCGTAGCGGCATGTTCTTTTTTGTGGATGCAGACCTCAAGATTGACAAGCCTCAGACTACGATCAAAGTGGACCGTGATCTAGCCAGTGTACTGGGCCTGACGCAGCAAGACATTGGTTTGATGCTGAGTGACGCGCTCGGTGGCGGGTACGTCAATTATTTTTCGATGGATGGAAGATCTTATAAAGTTATCCCACAGGTTCTGCAAGTGGACCGCCTTAACCCTGACCAGGTGTTAAATTACCACCTCAAAACTGCCGCTGGGGACCTTATGGCGGCAAGCACGGTAAGTAGCCTGGAGCGTCATGTGGTTCCTGAAACGGTCGGTCACTTCCAGCAACTCAATGCCACGACAATCGGGGGCGTAGCGACCCCTTTGGTGTCCCAGGAGGATGTGTTGGCTTTTCTCAAGAAAACCACGGAGGAGGTGGCCCCTGTGGGTTACAGCGTGGATTATTCCGGTGCTTCGCGGCAGTACATGATGGAGTCCGGAGGTTTTGTGGTGACGTTACTATTTGCAGTACTTATGGTGTTTTTGGTGCTGGCAGCGCTGTTTGAAAGCTTTCGTGATCCTGTTGTCATCCTGATATCCGTCCCCATGGCTCTTTTTGGAGCTCTGGTTTTCATCAACCTGGGGGCAGCCACACTGAATATTTACACCCAGGTGGGATTAGTGACACTGATGGGGCTGATCAGCAAACACGGCATTTTGATCGTGCAATTTGCCAACCAGTTGCAATTGGCCGGGAAATCACGGCTTGATGCAGTGGTGGAAGCAGCCTCAGTCCGCTTGAGGCCGATCCTGATGACGACGGCAGCAATGGTGCTGGGGGTTTTGCCCCTGGTGCTGGCTTCGGGTGCGGGTGCCGCGGGGCGACGCTCGATGGGATTGGTGATTTTTACAGGCCTTTCCATTGGCACCCTGTTTACCCTGTTTGTGGTGCCGGCCATGTATGCATTCATGGGGCGGGATCGCTCTAGCGCGTAGCGATTGGTTTATCTTTCGACGAAAGCGCGCTCAATAACGTAGTCGCCGGGCTCGCCTACTCCGCCTGAGATTTTGAATCCGCGCACATCCAATAGGGCCGAAATATCTTTCAGCATCCCCGGGCTACCGCAGATCATGGCACGATCCACAGTGGGGTCGAGCGGTTTGAGACCAATATCCGAGAACAGTTGTCCGGTCTCAATCAACGTGGTGATCCGCCCAGTGGTTTCGAACTCTTCACGAGTCACGGTTGGGTAATAAATGAGCTTTTGACGTACTTCATCACCAAAATATTCATTATTGGGCAACTCGTGCTGAATGAATTCTCGATAAGCCAGTTCCGAGATCTGGCGCACCCCATGAACCAGAATGATCTTTTCAAATTTTTCGTAGGTTTCAGGGTCTTTGATAATACTTATGAACGGAGCCAGGCCCGTACCGGTGGCAAACAAATAGACATTCCGCCCTGGCAGCAGGTCGTGTGTGACCAGCGTGCCCACAGGCTTACGGCTAACCAGGATGTCATCGCCTACCTGGATATGTTGTAGTCGGGAAGTCAGCGGGCCATTTTGAACCTTGATACTGAGAAATTCCAAATGATCTTCGTAATTAGCGCTGGCAATGCTGTATGCGCGCATTAGTGGTTTCCCTTCCGCTTCGAGTCCGATCATTACAAAATGCCCGTTCTCGAAACGCAATCCGGGATCGCGTGTTGTGGTGAAACTAAACAGGGATTCGTTCCAGTGATGTACTGAAAGTACTTTTTCCGTTCCAATGGCTGCCATAATGATTATAACGACCGCAAGTGCCCTAAAGCCGCCGATTATAGCCTTTGCTGCCCTGCGGCAAAAGACCGCATGGTTATAATCTTGTAATGATCTCCTTCGAATCCAAATTACAGTTGCTTCAGAAAAACGGGCTATTGCGCGAGCGCCGTACCATCGAGGGGCCTCAAGGAGCTATTTTGACGGTGGATGGCGTGCAATTGCTGGCCTTTGCCTCCAATGACTATTTGGGGTTGGCCCATCATCCCGACCTGATTCAGGCGGCACATCATGCTCTGGATCGTTTCGGCGTTGGCGCTAGCGCATCAGCACTGATCAGTGGCCATAGCAAACCAGTCGAACTGCTGGAATCCACGTTGGCGCAATGGTTGGGCTATGAACGCGCCTTGCACTTCTCTACCGGGTATATGGCCAATCTCGGGATCATCCCGGCGTTGGTGGGGGAAGGGGCGGCCGTGTTTTCCGATGTGCTCAATCATGCTTGTCTCATTGATGGCATCCGTCTGGCGCGGGCGGATGCCGTCACGGTCTACGACCACGCAGACGTCGGACACCTGGAATCTGCCATGAAACAATCTAGCGCCCCGGAAAAATGGATCATCACTGATGCCGTGTTCAGTATGGACGGTGATATTGCGCCTCTGAATGCCATTGTAGCTTTGGCTGATCAGTACGACGCACATGTGCTGGTCGATGATGCTCATGGATTCGGAGTCTTGGGCGAGGAGGGGCGAGGCACCTTATCCCATCTGGGCATCCAGTCTTCACGAGTAGTTTATATGGCTACGCTTGGCAAAGCAGCCGGCGTGTTTGGAGCCTTTGTTGCGGCTTCGGCAGAAATCATCGAGTGGCTGATACAGCGGTCCCGGACTTATATTTTTACCACGGGAACCCCCCCCGTCCTGGCAGCAGCCTGTCTCGCCAGCCTCACGCGCATTCAGCAGGACCAGTTTCGGCGCAACCACTTACATGAGATGGGAAATCGCTTACAGGAAGGGATGGAATCATTGCCTTGGCCTACTTTGCCCTCCCTGACCGCCATTCATCCGATCATCCTGGGGGACAATTTCACAGCAACACAGATTGCCGATGCGCTGTGGGCTCGCGGTATTTGGGTTCCTGCCGTTCGGCCACCCACGGTTCCTGAAGGCACCGCCCGCTTGAGAATTTCACTTTCTGCCAACCATCAACCTGAGCAAATAGACCAGTTGCTGAATGCATTAAAGGCGCTCGCATGAACAACCAGGATTTGCTTCAACGTAGTCACGCTGCCGTTTGGCATCCTTGTACCCAGATGAAATGGCATGAATCCTTCCCTATCATTCCAATTCGGAAGGGAGAGGGCGTATGGTTATTTGATTACGAGGGACGGCGCTATCTGGACGGTGTCAGCTCCTGGTGGGTCAATCTGTTCGGTCATCGTAATCCGCGAATTGTCGCAGCGTTGCGAGACCAACTCGACCAATTGGAACATGTGATGCTGGCTGGTTTTACCCATGAGCCCGTGGTCCGGCTTTCAGAACAGTTGTCGGCTTTGACGGCCCAACGGCTCGGCCACTGCTTTTATGGTTCGGATGGAGCATCAGCCACTGAAGTGGCACTCAAAATGAGCGCACATTTCTGGCTTAATCAAGGGAAACCTGCCAAAACGGGGTTCATCGCCCTTTCGAACAGTTATCACGGAGAGACCCTGGGCGCCCTGGGTGTGACGGATGTTCCGCTGTTTCGGGAAGCCTATGCGCCGCTCATCAGAAACAGTGTCATTCTGCCCAGTCCGGATTCACGTTTGGGGCCTGAGGCAGGGCAGCAATCCTTGGCGGCATTGCAACATCATCTGGAGCGGCATCATGATCAAACTGCCGCGCTCATTGTGGAACCACTGATCCAGGCGGCCGCTGGCATGGTTTTCCACGATGCAGAATTTCTGCGCAAAGCCCATCAGTTGTGCCAACGCTATCAAATTCACCTGATTGCGGATGAAATTGCGGTGGGGTTTGGTCGCGCGGGGACCTTTTTTGCGCATGAACAGGCGGACATTACACCAGACTTCTTATGCCTGTCGAAAGGGATTACGGGAGGATTCCTGCCGCTGTCCGTCGTAATGACCACAGATACGGTCT
>JAGWPH010000220.1 GCA_028870615.1 Betaproteobacteria bacterium | reverse complement strand
TGGCCGTCACCTCTTCGCCGGTTTCACCGTCGCCCCGCGTACTGCCCTCCACCAGGACACCGTCACGATAGAGCAGGCTCACGGCCAGTCCGTCAAACTTGGGCTCGCAGGCGTAGGTTACGGCGTCGCGTGCCAAACCTTCACGCACACGACGATCGAAGTTGAGAATGTCCGCTTCGGAAAACCCGTTGTTAAGGCTCAGCATGGGCACCTGGTGCGTCACTTCGCGAAATCCGTCACGTGGCGCAGCTCCCACGCGCAGGGTAGGCGAGTCCGGCATCACCAGTTCGGGATGCGCACCCTCCAGCTGTTGCAATTCGTGAAACAGGCTGTCGTATTGCGCGTCAGGAACCGTCGGCGCATCCAGCACATAGTATTGGTAGTTGTACAGCGCGAGCGCTTCGCGCAACGTTTGGGCGCGCGTCGCAAGATCAGTCATGGTCAGCGGGAGAATAAACGCTGTGCCAAAGCACTGCCGGCAGAAATGCCCTGCATGTCCATTTGCTGCAGAATGCCCGTCAGTTGCCTTTCGATGGCGGCCAGCTGACGCGTGCCGATGGCCGTGCTGTTGTCATCCACGACGCGCCCTCCCAGCGCCCCTGCCACCCGCTCCGCCATGGAAAACATGTCACGCAACGCCGCGATCCCGTCGCTGGCCCGCGGAACATCAAGCAGGAAAGTGACCCCTGAAACCAGCGAGGTATCCACGTCAATATCCAGAAAAGGCGCGGCATCCCGATGGGCCAGGGTAAACCGCTCGCGCTGCTGGTCATCCCGGGCATGAAACACCCCGTCCTCCCCAAGGGACAGCCCTTCGGCTTCTGCCACACGACGAATGGCCTGCATGGTGGGCTCGCCCCCTTCTGGAAACATCACATTCATCCCGATCAACACATCCACCTGTGCACAAAACTGATCCAGGGCCACCGCTGCTGTCAGGGCCGCCGGAATGTCCCCCTGCCTGGCATTCAATCCCAGTTGCTGCGCCAGGGCCCGCATTTCATCGGCAAACAGGGTCAGCCGGGTTTCGTTGACGGGGCCGCTGCGATTGGACAATTGCAACATGGCGGCAAGTGCGTCAAAACGGTGATCCGAAGGGCCCTGAATCACAAACCAGCGCCCCCCGTCATCCTCCAAACCAGCCCAGCGAATGCCGCGCGTCGTGATGGTGCTGGCAATCAAGGCCTGCCACAGATCGGCTGCACTGACAGGCTTGTCCCCACGCAATATCACCGCAAACTCCACTGCCGGATTTGCACTGGCATCTTCGGAGAGGGGCAACAATTCGGATCGCGTCTTTCCGAAAGCGGGTTCACTGCGTACCGGGGTCGTGGCGCCCTTTCCATCCAGCAACACATCCGTGTCGCTTTCGGGCAGCACTTGTTCGGCCAGGCGTCGGCCACGAAACTCCCGGATCCGGCTGACCACGAAAATCCCCGCAATCAATGCCGTACCCAGCAAGGCCAAACCTGTTTGCAGATCACTCATCAAGCTCTCTCTTCAGGCGGGGACGGTCTCGGTCAAGCGAATGGCTTCCTCGATGTCCACCGCTACCATGCGGGACACTCCGGACTCCGCCATGGTGATCCCCACCAGTTGGTGGGCCATTTCCATGGCAATCTTGTTGTGCGTAATAAACAGAAACTGGGTCTGCTCGGACATTTTCTGCACCAGCTGGACAAACCGTTCGGTATTGGCATCATCCAACGGCGCATCGACTTCGTCCAGCAGACAAAAAGGCGCCGGGTTGAGTTGGAACAGGGAGAACACCAGTGCCAGGGCCGTCAGTGCCTTCTCGCCGCCGGAAAGCAATTGAATGGAGGTGGTTTTCTTGCCCGGAGGCTGGCCGATGATCAGTACCCCGGCATCCAGAATTTCCTCGCCCGTCAGTTCAATGCGTGCATGCCCGCCTCCAAACAGGGTGGGAAACAGGACACTGAAGCTGGCATTGACGCGCTCAAAGGTCTCCTTCAACTGCTCGCGGGTCTCGCGATCGATCTTGCGCATGGCGCTTTCGAGGGTCTCCACGGCCGCCACCAGGTCGGCAACCTGGGCATCAAGCCATGCCTTGCGCTGACGGGCTGTTTCGAGTTCGGCCAGGGCAACCAGGTTAACGGCACCGAGGGCTTCGATGCGTTCGGACAACCCGGCAATGTCAGCTTGCAACGTGGTGGTGCGAATCCCCTTCTCAAGCATCTCGGCGAGTTCGGCTTCATTGGCCTTGTTGGTCTGGAGGCTTTCATTGGCGCGCTCCAGGTTCAGTCGTGCCTCCTGTTCCTTGAGGCCCAGCTCGCCCAGCCGAATCCGCAAGGGGTCCTGGCGCTGCTGTGCGGCGAGGCGCTGTTCTTCCAGATCACGCAGCGTCGCTGCCAGGGCATCGAGTGCGGTGCGGGCACCGCTCAGGCTCTGTTCACTGGCGGCACGCCGACCCAGCGCAGCCTGCAGCAATTCGTTCAGGGGCGCTTCCTGGTCCCGGGTCAGCTCCTGTTTCAGGGCCTGCAAGCGCGGCAGGCGTTGAGACAAACGGGCCGATGCGGCACGTTGCGAATCCTCAAGATGGGCCATGCGTTCGCGCGCGGATTTTTCCAGGAAGCCCGCTTCCTGAAATGCGCGTTCGGCAGATTGCACCGCGCTGCGTCGAACGTCCCGCGCCTGATCGGCCTCTCGCCAGGCCTGGTCGAGGGTGGCCAGTTCGGCGGTCACGGCGCGTAAAGCCTGTTCTGCGGCAGCGCGTTGCTGCTCGCCATTCAGCAACCTGTCCTGCTCGGAAGCCTGCTGGCGTTCCAGCTCGATTTTCTCGTCGGCCACCTGGCGGGCGCGTTGCTGGTGCCGTTCCAGTTGTCCCTGAAGTCGCGTACGCTCCACTTCCAGCGCGTGCCGGGCGGCCTCCGATTCGCGCGTTTCCTCCTCGGTTGCAGCCTGTTCGGCGCGACAGGCGGCCAGCGCGGATTCGGCAGACCGCCATTGGGCGTCCAGGTGGGCACTTTGGTGATCGCGTTGATCCAGCGCCTGCTGATGCCCCTCGATTTCGCGGGCACGCGACAGGGCCCCGTGGAATTCGCCCTGAGGCGCAAAGAACAGGACGGAATGGCGTTCGATCAAATGCCCTTCGCGGGATACCAGTACAATTCCCGGGGGTAAATGGCGTGCATCCTCAAGCGCGGCATGGAAATTTTCAACCACAAACACCCCTTGCAACCAGGTGTCGAGCGCCGCCTCGCAAGCCGCAGTGCGTACGGACACCAGATCGCGCAAGGGCTGCGGGCGTGAAGCCAGGGCCGGCAAATCGGGCGCCCTCGCGGGAGCTGCCGTTGCTCCGGGCAGGAAGAGGGCCACACCTGCGGGCGTTTCATCCGGCGACCAGCGCATGACGCTGCTGTAATCTTCGCTGCGAAATGCATTCAACCGCGCGCCAAGGATCGCCTCGACAGCCCGCTCCCAGCCGGAAGCCACTTGAATGCCCTGCCAGAAAACCGGCATGCCGGACAAGCCGTGTTGCCTGATCAGTTCCTGAACGCGCTCCTGAACCCCCAGCCGGGATTGCATGGATTCCAGCGCCTTCAGCTCGGCTTCGATGCGTGCCCGTTCGCGCCGCAGGGTTTCGGCCTGATCGCGCGCTTCGACAAAAGCGCTTTCGCAGCGTGCCACGCGCACACCCATGGCCTCCCGCAACGCATTGAGAATGGCGCCGCGAACTTCCCGTTCCCGTAGGGTGCGTGCAATTTGTTCCAGTTGTGCCTGGTCCGGAACCACCCATTGCGCCTCCTCAACAGCAAGGCGCTCGCGTCGTTCGCGCAATTGTTCCAGCAACCGTTGTGAAGCCGTACATTCCGAACGTGCGGTGCTGATCCGGTTTTGAATTTGCGTTTCGTTGCGGCGCGCCTGATCCAGGGCCTGGTGGCGCGTCTGGCTGAGTGCCTCGGCTGCAGGCAAAGCGTCCTGCTCCTGCTGCACCCGTGCGCTGCCCACCTGGACCAGTTCAAGCGCCCGATCGAGCTCACCCTGCAAACGCTTTAAAGACGCCTGATCGGATTCCAGACGACGCTGGTCTTCCTCAATCTCCTGGAGCAGGCGCGCCATTTCTTCTTCCAGCCGATGCCGCTCGAGGCGCAGGGCCTGGAGCTGGTTCTCGGCCTGGGTGACTTCGGTATTGGCCTGATACAACAAACCCTGCGCCGCGTTGAGCGCATCGCTGGCGGCATAATGTCCGGTGCGTTGTTCCTCCACCTGGCGTTCGACATTACGCAGCCCTGCGATCGCTGCATCCAGTTCCAGTTGTGTTTTTTCGATGTCGCGCAGGGCCCGGTTGCGCCCGACCTCGGCATCGCGTTTACGACAAAACAGCAACAGGTTCTGCGCACGCGCCAGTTCATCCTGCAATCCGCGCCACTGGCCGGCCACTTCCGCCTGCCCCTCCAGTTTTTCGATCTGCTGCCTGAGTTCGCCAAGGATGTCTTCCGTGCGCCGCAGATGGCCCCGGGTATCTTCCAGACGCAATTCGGTTTCGCGGCGCCGTTCCTTATAGCGGGAGATTCCTGCCGCTTCTTCAAGAAACACCCGGATCTCTTCCGGCCTGGATTCGATGATGCGGGAGATCATGCCCTGCTCGATGATGGCGTAAGCCCGGGGGCCCAGCCCCGTGCCCATAAACATGTCCTGGACATCGCGGCGCCGCACATGAACGTTATTGATGTAGTAGTTGGAAACCCCGTCGCGCGCCAGGACCCGCCGCACCGCAATTTCGGCATATTGGGACCATTGGCCGGGAGCACGTCCATCGGTATTGTCGAACACCAGTTCGACACTGGCGCGGCCCTGGGGCTTGCGATCGGTGGTCCCCCCAAAAATGACATCCTGCAGGGTTTCGCCGCGCAGGTGGCGGGCCTGGGATTCTCCCAGCACCCAGCGCACGGCATCAATGACATTGGATTTGCCACAACCATTGGGCCCGACAACCCCGACAAGTTTTCCAGGGACGGGAATCTGGGTGGGTTCGGCGAAGGACTTGAAGCCAGCAAGCTTGATATGTTTGAGGTGCAATTGAGCGCCAATGGACAAAAAATGTTTAGAATGAGTGGATTTTACCCGATATAGGACGACTCCCCAATGGCATCGCAACCCAGCCGAACTCTGGAGACTTTTCCCAACCCCAACCCCGGGCGCGACTATCTGATCCACATGGAGCTGCCGGAGTTTACCTGTCTTTGCCCAAAGACCGGCCAGCCCGATTTTGCCTGTTTGACGCTGGACTATATCCCCGAAGCACTCAATGTGGAATTGAAAAGCCTCAAGCTGTACCTGTGGTCATACCGCAATGAAGGGACGTTTCACGAAGCCGTCACCAACCGGATTCTGGATGATCTGGTCGCAGCCACGGCACCGAGATTCATGCGCCTTCTGGCATGCTGGAATGTGCGCGGCGGTATTTTCACCCACGTGCTGGCCGAGCATCGTGCACCGGGCTGGAGTCCCGCCATCCCACTGCCCCCGCTCGCCTTTAAGGCCCCATGAATCCCCGTCTCGAGCGTTTGCAGCCCTATCCTTTCGAGCGCTTGCGCCAGCTGATGCAAGGCGTCGCACCCAATCCGGCACTCGCCCCCATTGCGCTGTCCGTGGGGGAACCCCGGCATGCAACGCCAGCCTTCATTCAGGAGGCCCTGACCCGTCACCTGTCCGGGCTGTCCCATTACCCGGCCACCCTGGGAAGTGATGCCCTGCGCAACACCCTGGCGCAGTGGCTGCAACGCCGTTTTAAATTGGCATCCCTTGATCCTGCCACGGAGGTGCTGCCCACCCTGGGAAGCCGGGAAGCGCTGTTTTCCCTGACCCAGGTCCTGATGGATCCCGATCGTCCCGAGGCGCGCGCCGTGTGCCCCAACCCGTTCTATCAGATTTATGAAGGCGCCACGCTGCTGGCCGGCGGCCAGCCATGGTTTGTCAACGCAGACCCGACGCGTGGATTTTGCGTGGATTACAGCACGGTCCCCGACGCCGTATGGCAGAACACCCAGGTGGTCTTCACCTGCTCTCCCGGCAACCCCACCGGTCGTGTCATGACCCTTGAGGAATGGCGCACCTTGTTTACCCTGTCGGATCGCTACGGATTTGTCATCATCAGTGATGAATGCTATTCCGAAATTTATCCGGACGAAGCCCACCCGCCCCTGGGTTCGCTCCAGGCTGCAGCACATTTGGGGCGCCACGGCTATCCGCGCCTGATCGCACTGGGCAGCCTGTCCAAACGCTCCAATGTGCCGGGCATGCGTTCGGCCTACGCGGCGGGTGATCGCACCCTGCTCAGGGCATTTACGCTGTACCGCACCTACCATGGCAGCGCCATGAACCCGGCGATCCAGGCCGCCAGCGAAGCGGCGTG
>JAGWPH010000027.1 GCA_028870615.1 Betaproteobacteria bacterium | reverse complement strand
GTTGGCCAGCGCGGTCAGCAAAGCCGCTTTATCCAGGCTGGGAAACTGTGCGCTGACAATCTCGGTGGCTGGGTTGTGGCTGACGAATGGCATGAGGAGCTCCGGCAAGGAGGTGAGTCACGGAAAACTGTCAAGGCTATCCTACGAAGGGCCTGATTGGCAACCTGACCCCGTCATCCCGCATTATTGATGCGCTGCAATTTCAGGAGATCCTGCCAATAAGGTTATGGACACCATAAGTTACGGGTTCTGGTGTGCCGGATTTCGTTGGGCGCAGCCTTTGTTGTTCAGGCAATCCGCTTGATTTGTGTCAATTTTATTTAAAAATTGTATCGGAATGTGCTTGCCTTTTTTGTGGACAGCCAGTAATTTAAACGTTCCTATACTAAGTGGCACGGTCGGGACGCAAGGCCAGTGCTGCACCAACCTGAGGAGATCACAGCATGATGAAGCGCATCAAGCTCCGACCCGGTGCCTTGGCGGTTGCCATGGCGTTGGGGGCAACCATGGTTTTTCCCGTAGCAGCCCACGCAGAAGGCCAGCAGGATGAAGTGAATGCGCTGAAAGAACAGATGCGCGTGCTGATGAAAAAACTGGAAGACTTGACCAAGAAGCAGGAGTCCCAGGAAAAGAAACAAGATCAGATCGAAAAGCAGGTCAGTAGCGCCCCGGCTTCGGGTGGAGGCGGTGGTGACAAGCTGGACAAAATCCTCAAGGGCTTCTATGGGGTGATGGATGCGTCTATTGACGACACCACCAAGGGGATGGGCGGGATGACCGCTTCACACTTTCCCTCGGGCCCAACGCCTGGAAGCTTTACACAAGGCGGGCTAAAAGCAGGTCCAGTGGGACGCATGGGCTGGATGCCGCAACTGTCCACCAACAAGTCGGGCTTTGGCTATCGCGGTGATCATATGATTGGCGACAGCGATGTCAAGTTCATCTATCAGTTTGAAACTGCAGTATCGATTACCGCGACGCCGGGTTTGAGTGGTTCTTATACCAGCCAATCCAATACGGCCCGTGGGCTGGTGGGTTTTGGAGACACTTTCATCGGCTTGAAGCAAGGCGACTGGGGTTCATTGAAGTTCGGGACCACCTATACTCCTTACAAGAAAGCCACTGACCGCTTGAATCCTTTTTCGGGCATGTTGGGTGACTATGCCGTCGTGATGGGGAATAGCGGTGGGGATAACCGGGTAGAGTTTGGCACTCGCCAGGATCATTCGATCTGGTGGGAATCAAACAAATACAATGGGTTCAGCATGGATATGCTGTATTCACCCGGACAGAATCGCACTTACGACAACGTGGTGACGTCCGCCGGATCGCCGGATTGTAATGGCGGTAATATTCCTGGTAGCGGCAACTTGCCGATGAATTGCGATGATGGCGGTTTCAACAATTCCTTCAGTACCGCATTGAAGTACGAATCCCAGAAATTCTACGCGACAGCGGCTTACGAACTCCATCAAGGCGTTAACCGCAACAGCGACGGGATTGGAGCCAATAACCAGTGGTACGGTGCGCCGACGCCTGCGATGGCGGCCAACATTGACTCCAGTAACCCTTTGTACGGGCCGAGCACTGTGTTTGGGGTTAACGGAGGAACACCGCCTTACATCAATGACATCGGCAACGAATGGGCTGTCAAGCTGGGCGCGCAGTACAAGTTCGATTTTGGCTTGACCGTGAGCGGCATCGTAGAGCGCCTGCGGCGCGATATCCCTGCTTCGCTTGAGTTTCAGAACGAACGCAGTCGTGACGGCACCTGGTTAGCGCTGACCCAAACCCTCTCGCCTAAAGATGAGTTGAGTGCCGGTTGGGCGCATGCAGGGGCAACGCCAGGAGACCCCGGTGGTCAGCACAACTATGATCCGACCCGTGGTGCTAATACGGCGGATATGTATACCGTGGCCTACAAACGTCAGCTCGACAAGCAGTTGTTCTGGTATTTCAATGCTGCGACCACCGTCAACCACGGCAATGCCCACTATGACCTGGGTGCCGGGGGACGCGGTGTGACAACGGACTGCCATGACGGTACCAACTCCCCGACTGCCGGTAGTCTTGTGACCGACGGTACGAGTAACGGTCCTACGACCTGGGGTGGTTGCCACCTGATCGGTGTCAGCACGGGTCTTCACTTCAAGTTCTAATCAGCAATTTAGTCCCAAAGCAAAACGCCAGCTGCTTGCAGTTGGCGTTTTGCTTTGGAGGCCTGCAAAAGACACCCGCTTGTACGATAATGGCTTTTCATCTGAGTGCGCCATTCCCCATGCGTCAGACTCTCCAGAAGCTGATTTTCGTCGTGATGTTCAGCGTCTTGCCCGTTACAACCTGGGGGAGCCCGGTGACTAATCAGGATGATGCAGTCCCGGAAGCCTGGTTTCAGGCTGATTTCCTGTTACTTGGTGAAGTCCATGACAATGTGGCGGGACATGCGTTGCGCTTGCACTGGCTTGAACAACTGGTTCAGCAACGTCGGGTGGCCCTGGCCTTTGAACAGTTTGATCTGGAATCTCAAACGTTGCTGGATGAAGCCATTCAGCGCTGGAAGTCATCTCATGCGCCCGCAGACGCTGAGTCATCAAAGACCGTTGCAGAAGCGGCAGGGTTCAATTTCAAGGGATGGAAATGGCCGCTCTACGAGCCTGTGCTAAAACTGGCGTTACAAAGTGATCTGCCTGTAGTAGCCGCCAATTTGTCTCGAGCGCAATTGGGGGCGGTGATGCGTGGGTCCCGTCCTGCACCTCCCGAACCCATCCGCTGGAGCACTGTACAACGCGAGTCCCTGTTGCAGGAAGTTCGGGAAGGGCACTGTAATCTGATGCCGGAAGACCAACTGCCGGCCATGGTGATGGCGCAACGTGCACGGGATTTCGAGATGGCACAAACCATGGTTGCCACACATCAGCGGTCAGGGCTCCCCGTGGTGCTTTTGGCAGGCAATGGGCACTTGCGCAACGATTTGGCTGTACCTGTCTGGTTGCAGCAACTGGTACCCCAGGCCCGCGTTATCAGTGTGGCCGTTCTGGAACAAGGGGAGCCACAGTCTTTTGATCCAAAATCCGTATACAACAGCGTCTATTGGGTTCAACCGGAGAGCCGGCCTGATCCCTGTGAAGCGCTTCGACAACGACTTGAAAAGAAAAACTGATTGAGGTTGGCCTGCTAGGAATCCCGCATCCTCCGAGGCAGAGAATCTTCCAGGGCAGCCTGAAGGGAGGCCACCAGTTCCGCTGGGGCCGGTGGGGGCTGGACGCCCTGGCGCAACGCATGGAGCATGTGTCGAATTTCACCGGTTACTGCCGAAAGGGCCTTCATGGTTTCAGCATCCAGGCGTGGCTTGGTGTGGCCCAGCGGGTCAAATAGGTTTTCAGCCAGTTGGCAAAGTGAAACCAGTTCGTCGGCGTTCAAAAACCCCGCACCTCCCTTGATGGAATGAAATACGCGAAAGAGGTCGTTGCGCAAGCTAACATCGTTGGGAGACCGTTCCAGGCCAAGAAGTTTGCCGTCAACGGTGGCCAGTAATTCAGCAGATTCCTGAATAAAATCCTGCATCAGTTCTCTCATGCCCGCAAAGTCATTTATTCCAGACACGCGGAGTCTCCAGTCAAAAGCGTTATGGCAACGGGGGTGCAGGGTATGAGATAGCACACCACGGGCCTCCCGTCAAAATAAGGGAGACTACCAGGAAGTTTTAGGGGACTTTACAGGGTGCTACAGGAAAGCGACTGTCTGGCAGGCTTGCGCGTGGTTTTGCCAGCGCGCGAGGGAGGACGGCAAACGCCACACACATAGTTTTCGTAAAATGTGTTGGCATGTATCACAAAGTGGCCGCCGCAGGCATTACAAGGCGTCAACTGCAACATGCCTGCATCAAGGAATCGAATCAGGAACCAGGCCCGGGTGATACTTAGAATGGGCTCGTCACTACTGATCCCGATTTGTTCGAGGTACAGGCGATAGCTTTTGATGAGCAGTTCAAGGCCCGAAAGCGATGCGTTTTTGTTCAGGAACTGGTAAATACCCATGAACAAGGAGGAATGGATGTTGGGCTGCCAGCTGATGAACCAATCTGTTGAATACGGCAGCATGCCTTTGGAAGGGGAACGTCCGGTCACTTCCTTGTACAGCTTGAGCAAGCGTTCACGACTGAGTGAGGTTTCCTCCTGCAGCAGCTGAAGGCGCGCACCCAGTTCGATCATTTCGATCGCAAACTGGATTTGTTGGGCTTCCGCAATAACGCTTTTGTTGCGCATTAAACCTCCCGGGTGCCTGTGCTCAAACTTCCAACTGTTCGACAGGCTGGCCGGAGACCAGGATCGCAGCATGGGGTTGGGACATCAAGCGGTCCTTGCTGTAATCCATGATCATATTGAACAGCAGGCTTTGATCAAAACGGAATCGGCATACCAGCATGTTGGAAGCAGCCATCTTGATCAGATGGGCAGGGGTCAGGGTGGCGATCAAGTCAGCGACTTCCGAACTGATGCCCAGCCTGAAAAGCGCTGCAGCCCGATCTTGCCTGATCATATTTTGGGCGAGCAGCAGGTACGAAAGGTTGGCTTCCTTGATTTCCTCATGCAACTGCGCAGCATTCATGACGGACTCCCTTAAGCAAAACGAACAATGTAACCCTTCGGGGTCATTGTGCAGAGTGCAAAGTAGAAACAGAATCAGATTTTCACCTATTCTGTTGTAGAAAGTTCTCTTACATTTTTGAAGATTCAGATCATTTTTTAGCCTGAAATAAAGCTAAAAAATCTAAAAATAATTAATTAATTCATTTGGTTAAGAATAAAGCGTATGCGGTCGCCCTGCTCTTTTCCCGCTCAACAAAAGGGTGTGCTGATTCTGGAAAATGTAGTTACCGAGACATGGTTTACACATCATTCCGGAGACATTCTTTACAGTCTGGCATAGGAGGTGACCTGCTATGCCATGGAAGGAATGTCAAAAAATGGATGAAAGACTGAGATTCATAGCCTGGTACCTTGAAGGAGAGAAGGTTGCTCCGCTGTGCCGGGAATTTGGAATATCCCGAGTGACTGGCCACAGGCTCATTGACCGCTACGAGAAATCGGGAACGGAAGCTTTCAACGATTTGAGCCGTCGTCCGTATCGGCATGCCAACAAGCTCCCGTTCCAGATCGAAAACCTGATCATCCAGCTCAAGAAGGAATGGCCGGACTGGGGGGCTCCCAAGATTCGCGAGCGTTTGCTGCGGCAGTATCCCGGAGTACATACTCCGGCCACCAGCACCGTTCACGCCGTCCTGGCCCGCAACGGGTTGGTGACGACTCCGCGTAGGCGACGCTACCGGGCCAGGGGGACTGCGCTGCATTCGGTCAGTGCGCCCAACCAGCTCTGGTGCGCGGATTACAAGGGAGAGTTCATGCTGGGCGACCACCGGTATTGCTACCCCCTCACCGTCACCGACTATGCCACCCGCTTCCTGATCGGCTGTGAGGGCCAGGAAAGCACCCGGGAGCAGCAGGCCTTCACCGTCTTCGAACAACTGT
>JAGWPH010000026.1 GCA_028870615.1 Betaproteobacteria bacterium | reverse complement strand
TAGCCCTTCTTGCCAATGGTAAGATTGGCAACCATGGAAATCAGGGCAGCGCCCATGGCGCCCATAATTGCAGCCGCACCGCCCCCTCCGGGGGTTGGCGCCGCGCTGGCGAGTTCGTCCAGAAATTGGTACAGCGGCATCGTTTGCATGGTTTGATCTTCCCTCTTCAACCTACCATCGTCTTGGCAATCGCGTAGATTTCATTGGCATCCAGCTGCAGGTCGTTCTGAACGAACAGGCGGGCGACGCAAGCCCGGTGCAACGCCAGTTTGAGCGCGCCAAATCCAATGGCGCCAAAGGCTAGTGCCCCGTGTCGCTGGGCACCCTTGTCCATGATGTCAATCCCTTTGATACCCATGGGTGGTGTCGCATTGGCATCCGCCACCAGCTTAAGGTTTGGCAGGTGCTTCCAGTGCGACTCTTCCAGCAGCACAACCCCTGAAGCTCCCGTAGCCAGAATGATCTGCGCTTCCTGTACGGCAGCAGTACGCGCGTCCAGGTCAGGAGCGGCGATGGCGTGGACTTTCACCCCAAAGCGCCGTTCTACCGCATCGCAGGTGGCTTGCGTTTTGTCGAGCTGCCGCCCGGTAATCGAAACGCTTGCGCCTTCCCGCGACAACATCCCGGCGGCACGTTGCCCAACGGGCCCTGTGCCAGCCAGGATCACGGCTTTCATGCCCTGCAGTGAACGGCCGTGGGACAACCAGGCCACGCAGGCCGCAGCCGTAGTGTTGGCCCCGTTGCTGTCGAGCATCATGGAAACCCTGAAATTGCCAAAGAATTTTTTCTGGACAGCCTGGTAAAGCATTTCTCCGGCCAGCAAATTGCTGCCTCCAACAAAAATTGCCGTGTTCCTCTTGTCCTTGGGAGCCCGAGTAAAGATGGCCCCTTCCACCAGGCCACCAACGTTCTGTGGTGTGACCTCCCCGTAGGGAATGACCTGATCGGCGCCTCCATCGTAAGCGACCACATTGTCGAAAACAGAGGGCAAGGCATCCGTGTCAAACTGGTACAGCAACTTCTTCATCAGGGGCTCCTTTTCTCGGAGGGGGATTTTAAACCTGAACCAAGCGGATGGCCCAAACCCTTTTTTATGGTAACCATCAAGGCCTCACCGGGAGCCTTTTCAGAAAATCTGCCGCCGTCGGCCCCCACAGGGCTCCCTGACCCAGGTTTTGGTGCCCCAGAGAAGGTTTTTCCGGAGACAGTATCAAGAAGTTGCCCTGTTTTACCCGGGGCATTTCCCGATCCAGCACCGCCAGCTCGACAGGGTTTATCAGGTCGTCCTGAAAATTGATGGCAAGGAATGGGACTTGAATTTTTTCCAGATCTGGCTCCGGGTTGTAATCGGCCGACGCTTCAAAACGGTACAGGATATCGTTGGCATCCAACTTATGGGCATGGGCCGACAGCGTCTGGTAATAGGCAATGGCTTCTGCGCGCGTCGGGGCCAGGCTCTGCAGATGTGTTGCGCTATCGGTCATAATGCCAAACAGCGGCCATACGCGCTCAAAAGATTCCGGCGTTTGCGTGTAATTGCCGCCCTTCCAGTCCGCTGCCCCACGAATGGATTCGATCAACACCTGGCGCCACATCATGTTGCGCCCACTCACTGCCATCGGAAGGCTCGCTATGGCAATGGCACCATCCATGAAATCGGGATGCTGCTCGGCAAACAGCCAGGTCTGCATCCCGCCCATGGATGTTCCAATGATGGCGCGCACATGATCCACATGCAATCCTTCCTGCAGCAAGCGAAAATTGACCGTCACCATGTCCTGGTAACCGTAACGGGGAAAATGCGCCTTCAGGCCATCGCTGGGTTTAGACGAACGCCCCAATCCGATACCATCCGGAATGATCAGAAAATAACGCTGTATATCAAGGGGTTGGCCCGGGCCATACAGGCTTTTTGCCATGCCGGGTAAAAACCAGTTCTGGGCTGTGCCCGTCGTGCCATGCAACAACAACACCGCGTTGCCGATCCGCCCCCGGCTATCGCGTTGCGGCTGGCCCAACACAGTGTAGCCAACCACCAGCTCCGGCAACACCTCACCCGATCTGAACTGGAAGTCGTGCAGCACGAAACGGCCTTCCTGCGCCCCCGGAAACGGGCTTGTGGCATCTGCCATCGACAGCACGCCAACCATCACCAATCCCCCAAAAAGATTGAGCAAACGTTTCTGCAGATTCATCGCCGCCTCAAAATATTGCAGCATCCATGGCCAACAACGAAGCGCCCCCATCCACAATACTGGCATGCAAACTATCGCAAATTCTCAATCCGTGATCTGCCAGAAAACGGGCAGTCGCGAGTTTGGCATGATAGAAATCCGCCTCAGCGGTGCCCTCATCCAATCGCGTCGCTGCAAGAACCGCACTACGCGCCATCAGCCAGCCGGAAATCAGCCAACCCATCAAGTGCAAGTAGGGCACGGCAGCACCAAAGGCTTCTTCGGGGCGAGTTTGGCTTACCGCCAGCAGATGTGCGCTGGCTTCTTCTGCAGAAGTAAGTGCACGACCCACGGCCACAACGACTGGAGCGACAGCATGCTGTCCTGCAAACGATTGCAACGAGGTGCGAATTTCCTCGAACAGATCCCGGACCATCGCCCCTCGGTCGCGCAACAATTTGCGTCCAACCAGGTCGTTGGCTTGAATGCCGGTCGTGCCTTCGTAGATGGTAGTAATTCGGGCATCCCGAAGATACTGGGCAGCGCCTGTTTCTTCGATATACCCCATTCCACCATAGACCTGAAGCGCTTCGCTTGAAACCCACACGCCAATTTCGGTACAAAACCCTTTGACAATGGGGGTAAGCAGATCGGAACGGGCCTGGGCTGCGGCACGGCGCGTCTGATCTGTCTCTGCCCGGGCCAGATCGAGCATTTGTCCGGCATAGTAAGCCAGGGCTCGGCAGGCTTCAATGCGGGATTTCAGTGTGGATAGCACGCGCCGCACATCGGGGTGATGCACTATCGGCGCAGGCGTTGTCATGCCCACCGGGATGCCTTGAACTCGTTCGTTGGCATAGCGAACTGCGCCCTGATAGGCGCGTTCAGCAATCGCCAGACCCTGAACGCCCACCGAAAATCGGGCGGCGTTCATCATGATGAACATGATTTCAAGTCCTCGATTGGGTTCACCCAGAAGATCCCCTACCGCCCCCCCCTCATCACCAAACGCCAGCACGCAAGTCGGGCTGCCATGGATGCCAAGTTTATGTTCCAGGGAAACGGTACGCACATCATTGCGCGCACCGAGTGAGCCATCTTCCTTGATCAGAAACTTGGGTACCACGAACAGTGAAATTCCCTTGACGCCCGGAGGAGCATCCGGGAGACGGGCCAACACCAAATGAATGATGTTGTCGGTCAAGTCCTGATCGCCATAGGTAATAAAAATTTTCTGGCCAGTGATGCGGTAATGCTCCCCTTCCGGAATGGCGCGGGTGCGCAGAGCGGCCAAGTCCGAGCCGGCCTGTGGCTCGGTGAGATTCATGGTACCCGTCCAGCGGCCGCCGACCATATTGGGCAGGTATCGCGACCGCAAGACTTCGGAGCCGGCAAAACGGATCGCCTCAATAGCGCCACGCGTAAGTAACGGACAGAGGGTGAACGCCATGTTGGC
The DNA here is from genome assembly GCA_028870615.1 of Betaproteobacteria bacterium. GTDB lineage: Bacteria > Pseudomonadota > Gammaproteobacteria > Burkholderiales > Ferrovaceae > JAJZRV01. Next base: position 1,914 of record JAGWPH010000026.1, on the reverse strand, counting down.
GGCATGCCACATTTCCTCGATCGGAGCGCCCATCAGATTGGGCAACCCCTGACCGCCATATTCCGGATCGCAGGTCAGGCCATTCCAGCCCCCTGCCACGAACAGCTGATACGCTGCCTTGAATCCTGCTGGCGTACTCACCGCCCCATTTTGCAGCGTCGCCCCCTGTTGATCGCCAGTGTGGTTGAGTGGTCCGATCACCTCCTGCGAAAAACGGCCGCATTCTTCCTGCACTGCATCGAACAAATCATCCGTGGCTTCCTCAAATCCTGGCAAATGGTTGACGCGCCCAAGACCCAGCAACTCCTTGACGACGAAAGCCATATCCCGCAATGGGGCACGGTAAGCATCCATGAGGACTTCTCCTTACGCAGCGGTACAAAGCATCATTCAAAAAGCTCATCGGGTGCCAAATAGCGCCACTGCCCTGCAGGCAGGTCGCCCAGGCGAACCTTGCCAATCCGCACCCGCTTTAACCCCGTAACCTTCAGTCCCACTAATTCACACATGCGCCGGATCTGGCGTTTTCGTCCTTCGTGCAAAACAAAACGCAGTTGATCCAGATTCTGCCAGGACACGCTGGCGCGCCGCAAAGGTCGTCCATCGAGCGCCAATCCAAAATTAAGCCGGGCAAGATCCGCGTCGTTGAGATGGCCTTCCACGCGGACCAGATACTCCTTTTCGACACTGGAATCCGGGCCAATGAGTATCCTGGCGATCCGCCCATCCTGCGTCAGGACCAGTAATCCGGTGGAGTCGATATCGAGCCGGCCGGCGGGGGCCATCCCGCGCAACGAAGCAGGGGTCAGCGGGCGCGTGATACGGTCTTCCGGCCAGTGGGTAGTCGGCGTCACAAGAGTAATGGCTGGTTTATGACCATCTTCGGCCTGGCCGGAGACAAACCCCAGCGGCTTATGTAACAGGACAGTAGCTTGCGCGCGCTGTTGACTGCGGGCGCCGGCGTCGAGTGAAATTTTCTGGGTTGAATCGATCCGCACCCCCAACTCACTGACGCGAATCCCATCAACAAACACCCATCCTTTCTCGATCCATGCATCCGCCTCACGGCGCGAACAGAGTCCGCGTTCGGACATGACCTTGGACAAGCGAACTTTGTCATTGCTCATACAGGAAGTCGCGAATAGCCCGAATCTGGGCGCTATCCATCAGTGCTGGTGCATGGCCACAACCGGCGATCTCGAGGACACGCAAGGATGGGTGGCCAAGCTTCATCAGGGCGAGGGTATTCGGCAGAAGAAGATCAGATTCCTTTCCCCGAATAACCAGCGTGGGGCAGTGCACCCCGTTCCAGACCAGGCTCATGTTCACGTCCGCCGCGGGGACTCCGACGAATCCCGTGGCAATGGCCGGATCATACATCAGCCGAAATTTGCCATCCGGCCATTTCCGGACCCCGTGCAAGGCAATGTGTCGCCATTGGGCGTCAGTGAGCGCACCAAAAGTGGCATGGGTGCGCCGAAAATAGGCTTCCGCCTCGTCCAGGGTATCAAACGCCGTGGGTTTCCCTACATAACTCGCCAGGCGTTGCAGGGCCGCCGCCGTGACGATACTGCCCACATCGTTGAGCACCAGTTTTCGCACCGGCGTGCCACTCTGGGCGGCCAGCATCATGCCGATGATGCCACCCATTGATGTTCCCACCCAATCCACTGTCTCCGCGCCGCTGCGAGCTATCAGGGCAGCCATATCCGCAAGGTAGAGCGGATAGCCATAATCGGTCTTATGGGTGAGCCATTCGCTCGTTCCACGGCCCACCACGTCAGGACAAATCACCCTGTACTCATCGCAAAGCGCGTCCGCCAACGCATCGAAATCACGACTATTACGCGTCAGCCCATGAACACAAACAAGCACCCGTGGATTGTCAGGATCGCCCCATTCACTGTAATCCAC
>JAGWPH010000025.1 GCA_028870615.1 Betaproteobacteria bacterium | reverse complement strand
GGCCGCCCCAGCAAGGCGCTCTCGTTGGGACTCAAAGGCGAACTGGCAGTCGGAGAGCGGAAGATCACTCGCAATCGAGAAGAACAAGCCTTCTTTGAGACCACGGCTGGTACGCTCGCCAAGGAGACGCTTCGGCAGATCATCGCCACGCCAGGGTATCAACAGGCCCCCGATGCCGTCAAGCGAGCCGTCATCCATGCCATCGTGACGAAGGCGCGATTAGGTGTTTCACGGCAAATTGTGCCACAGGCTCTTTCCCCACTCTTGGAGGCTCCACGATGATCTTCACCGACCTCAAGGAAATCCTCAGCCTGCTACAGACCTTTGTGGTGCCGATCTTGGGCTATGGGCTCTATCGTCTCAATCGGATCGATGATACACTCCTCGAACTCCGCGATCACCTCGCCAAACTCAACGGGAGAGTCAGCACGTGCTATGAACTCCGCGAAGCCCATGAGCAAAGTGATCGGGATCGGCACGAGAACTGCGAAGATCGATTGCGGGATGTCGAGAAGTCCTTATTGAGGACGAAGCACGTATGATTGCCACCCGGCGATGTCCGCAATGCGGCGCACGGCTGGAAAAGACGCGACCGGATGAGGTGGTGCAATGCCGGTGTGGGTGGCTCTAGCAGTCTACTAGCTACCATGTGGAACCGTATCCTCAAGCCGTATCCCTGTGACCTCAAGACCTGTCCAGTGGTGACGGGCCGAAAGGCTGAGCCTCGCTGTGAGGGCTGTCGATTGAAGGAGCGACGAGATGAATCTTGATTATGATACTTATGCGGAGGCGATGCTCGCCTTGCTGGTGTGGCGGGAAGCACGAGGCGAACTGCATCCAGCGAAGGTGGCCGTCGCCTTCTCGGTGTTGAATCGCGTGGCGCATCCCAAGTGGTGGGGTACCTCATTGGGCGCGGTCATCGCCAAGAAGTGGCAGTATTCCTCGATGGCCGCTCCCGGCGATCCGAATCTCATTCAATACCCGCTGCCACAGGATGTGGACTTTCAGGATTCACTCGCTGTGGTAAACGCGGTCATCGCAAATGACGTGACCAATCCCGTTCCAGGATCCGACAGTTATTACGATGTGTCGATTGCCGCACCAACTTGGGCGAAACCTGAGCAGTTCGTGAAACAGGTCGGCGCGTTCCGGTTCTACAATACGGATGGTGACCATCCGGAGAACGCTGGCACATGAACGACGAACCGAGCGTCCGCCTCGTGCAAATCCTGGGGCTTGGCGGCGTGACGACGGTAGCTATATTGATAGGGTATGGGTTGATGATGCTGGCGGATGCGTGCTGGCGATGGTGGGACAGAAGGGAGTGAGAGGATGAAGAGGGTGGCGTGGATCACTGGTGGGCTGCTGGTCTTGCTTGCTGGCTGTGGCGGTGGCGCGGGGAAGTCGGAGCATCCGTTCCCACCCATCTCGCAGGTTGGGATGAACTTGACCATTGACGATCTGGTAGCGCGTCCTGACGGCGCTGTGAGAGCGGAGACGTACCTCAAGGAGATTGAGGCGGCAGGCTATCGCAAGTCCGTGCGATTCCCCTATGATCGATACTGGGGACCGGAGTTGTCGAAGTGGTTGCCAGACCTGCTCCGTCGGCATGGGTTTAAGGCCATAGTAATCTTGAGCCCAGGCAAGCACGTGGACGGAGTCGTGGACATCGAAGCGGACAAAAAGTGGCTCAACATCTCTCTGCCCACGATTGCAGACCTTCTAGAGGGGGTCCAGTTCGCCAATGAGCCGTGGAATTCAGTGGGACATGGAGATAATTATATCTTCCCCCCAGTGGACTTCGTGGACTGGCACAACGCCCTACTCCCAATAGTCAAGACGATTATCCCGAACGTCCCGATCCTCGATGGGGATATTGGCGGTGGATCAGGACAGGATTGGTGGGAGCAAGTGGTACAGTTAGACATCAAAGGTGTTGATGTTGTATCCGAGCATTTGTACGGTCACAGTATGACGGAGGTAGATCGGCCTGTCTGGATCACGGAGGCGGGGTCACTCAGTGACTGCTACCCTGGGATTCCATGCTGGCTGTATACGTGGAACGAAAAGAGTCAGTGGGCGAAACGTCCTGGCGGCGGGATTCTACCCTAGAAAGGGGGTGATGTGACGTGAATCTTAAAGCCTTACAACCTGTGCTGGTAACAGTGATCGTTGGCGTACTTGGGGCCTTTACTCCACAGATTACTACATGGATTGCGGCCCATCCCGACACGGCTGTCTCTCTGGCGACGCTCCTTGGTGCGGTCTTACATATGCTACCGTCACCGGCGCAGCAACCGCCAAAACCGTAACCTTCTCGCTCCCTCTCGGTCCGATCCCGTGAGGGTAGCCCCATAGGAGAACGATGCCAGACGACGTGATCGAAGTCACGGAGCGACCGAAGCCATTACAGCGCATGCTCTTGAGTCTTGATCTGGTAGTGGCGGATTCACTGGTCGAAGAATTACGGAAGATTCTGCGACGGCTCGATTCGGCACACACCAGAATCGAGGCACTAGAGCGACAGGTACGTGACCTGTCAGGAGTGAATGGATAACGATGGACCCAAACGCGATTCTGACGGCGATTACCGAGACTGAGAAGATCGCTGAAGCGCTCGCCAAGAAGAAGGACGCTGCTGATGCGATCAACGTCTTTACCGACCGAGCGCAGGCGTTCGCCGATCTGTTTGACCCCAAGAAGCATGATGACGCCTATCGCACGATCTACGCGGACATCCAAGTCGAACTGGCAAAGAAACAGATCAGCCCGACAGTCTACAAGCAGGGCGACTATACGATTGCAATTCCGTTGGCGACGTTGAAAGAGCTTATAGACGCCGCCACACGATAAGGAGACAGAGGATGCCAAGCAGAATTAGCGCAATGGGACAGATGTTCACGTTTGTCATTATCTTACTCTCCATGACGGTCGGGTGTGTGCATCGTCCGCCTGCCTTGCAGATGCCACATCCGCCAGCGGTCACGACGGATCAGCCTGGGACGATTTCGAGATAGGGGGCACGGCGCTTTCCATTAACATGCTCGCCAGATGTTGCTTATACTCATCCCGTTCGTTCCACGCTGCTTCAAGGCTCACAATCCCATCGAGCAACAGTTCACGTGGCACCTGAACCCACGGAAGAGAGAGTTGACTGTAATAGGCTTTCGCCAGTTCTAAGCCTTCTCGCGTCATGGCTCCTGCTCCTTGTTCATCTTGGGATACCATCGGGCCAAGGCTTCCATCGCGGTTAGCTCTGGAACAATAGTATAGCTGTACGGATCGGTCGTCGCGTGTGCTATCAGCCGAATAGCAGCAAAATAAACTAACTGTCGTGGAAGCTTCCATGCAAGCCATTGCCATAGTTTTGTAGTCATTCTTACTCCTTCTCCCTTCGCATCCGCTCCACCAACACCGCTGACTGCGCCTTCGTGGTGGTGAGCGTCGTGTGATGATCTCGCTGATACTGATCTTCGAGGGCGACGATCCGCGCAGGTAGCGCCGCCATGTTCTCCTTGGCGACTCGCATCTGATACCCGCTCAGCACGTCCCGCCCGATGATGTAGGCGCTGACCGTGAGGGCGATGAGGGCGAGGATGCTGCGCCGGCGGACACGACGGGCATACCGATCTAACGTCGGGAACATTCTGGCGGATACCTCGTCAAGGGTTTTCATGGTTCTTCCCTTAGAGCGGTGAACCCAGCCGCTCCTGGGTGGCCGCCGCCCCCGTAGGACTTTGCTACGGCACTACAATCAAAGTCCCCACGGCTTCTAAGTCCCCACTGACGGCGATTGTCCTCGCGGTCAAAGTAATATGCGGCAAACGGCTTGTCTGGATGTCGAATACATAATTCTTCTCCAACCTCAGAGAAGAAAATTGTCGCGTTGACGATTGGCACCATGTACCCTCCAACATTACCAATAACCGATCGATCGGCCATTTCTTTTACGGCTTTTTCTTTCATCCGTAGGATAGCCTTACCTTCAGCAATGAGATGATCCGTGTCCAGATACAGGGAATCCCACGTTGCGAAGTCAAACGGATAGGAGTAGAGTGCCGCCGAAAACTCTCGGCTATCCGTAAGCTCCCACTTCCACAAGTCACGGTCTTGAATATATTCAATGAAACGAGGTACCGGCTGAGAAACGAAATGTTTCCATGCCAGCATTGCTCCACTCTGGATCATGCTGAAGGTAGCAAATGATAGGTCCTCAAGATCAGCCTGTGCGGTCTTGTGGTGATTTAAGACCGTCAGCGTCTGAGCATTGATATATATATGGATAAGTTGCTCGCGTGGATAGGAGAAATCCAACACAAATACATCTCGGCCACGGCATTCATCATATGGGGGTTTATCTCCGTACTGTGCAGGATGGTATATTGCTTTTTCCTTGAACCTTTTCCACGCAGCGAAGGCAGCGCCGAAGCCGTCTGGGCAATTCTTGTGATAGATTACTAAGGTAGATTTATTCATGCTCCTCCTCCCCCTAAATATCCTGTGTGG
>JAGWPH010000219.1 GCA_028870615.1 Betaproteobacteria bacterium | reverse complement strand
GGGATTTGGGCGCAATGACCTTCAACCTGTGGTGGTGCGCCGCTATTCGCAGGTTGCCCGGTTGCTGGCGTGGCTCGGCTGCTGGGGAGAGGCACGAATGACGGGTTCGGGGGCGTGCTGTTTTGTCCCATTTGCCGAAGAATCTGAGGCTCAGTCAGCACTGTTGCAATTACCGCCGGAATACAAAGGGTTCGTTGCTCGCGGGATGAATCAACATCCCTTGCGGGATTGGGTGTAACGCTACAGGGGAGTCGCCAAGTGGTAAGGCACCGGATTTTGATTCCGGCATTCGTAGGTTCGATCCCTACCTCCCCTGCCATGGAAGCGTCTGACCATATCAAGTATCAAGCCAGGAGTGCCATGTCGTCTGCCAACCTGATGGTATTTACCGGCACTGCCAATCCAAAGCTGGCCAGTGAGGTGGCTGCACACCTCAACATTTCGGTGGGCCGTGCAGCGGTAGGTCGTTTCAGCGACGGTGAAGTGATGGTCGAGATCCTCGAAAATGTACGGGGTCGGGACTGCTTTATCCTGCAATCCACATGTGCCCCGACGAATGACCACCTGATGGAGGTCATGGTGATGTGCGATGCGCTCAAGCGCTCATCGGCGGCGCGTATCACCGCGGCCATTCCCTATTTTGGCTATGCACGCCAGGATCGTCGCCCGCGCTCGGCCCGCGTTGCCATTTCTGCCAAGGTGGTGGCCAACATGCTTCAGGGGGTGGGAGTGGATCGGGTCCTGACCATGGATCTGCACTCGGACCAGATCCAGGGATTTTTTGATATCCCGGTGGACAACGTGTATTCAGCACCAGTTCTGCTGGGCGATGTATGGCGTTCCGGGCACCGGGATCTGACCGTTGTTTCACCAGATGTGGGGGGTGTCGTGCGCGCACGCGCCATGGCCAAGCGTCTTGAGGCCGACCTGGTGATTATCGACAAACGGCGTCCCAAGCCCAATGTCGCCCAGGTCATGAATGTTATCGGTGATGTGTCTGGACGCGTCTGCATCATCATGGATGACATGGTGGATACCGCCAACACGTTGTGTGAAGCTGCAGCCGCACTTAAAAATAACGGTGCGGCAAAAGTGCTGGCGTACATTACCCACCCGGTTTTATCGGGCACTGCCGTGGATCGGATCGCCCAGTCGTCATTGGACGAACTGGTGGTTACGGACACCATTCCACTTTCGGAAAAGGCCCTCGCCTGCCCACGGATCCGCCAGCTGGGCATTGCTGGCCTGATGGCCGAAACCATGCGGCGCATCAGTGACGAGGACTCGGTCAGCTCATTGTTTATGGAATAGTTTGCAGCACCCCATGCTCTGGTCGCGGAGGGTGGGTTTTATTTATTGAAAACCAAAGGAAAATCATCATGGACATCGTAGTTACCCACAGAACTGTGCAGGGCACCGGAGCGAGCCGCCGCCTGCGCCACAATGGACGCGTGCCAGGCATCCTGTATGGTGCCGGCAAGGAGGCGCAATCCATCGAGCTCGATCACAACGAATTGTTTCACAAGCTGCGCCAGGAAGCGTTCCATGCTTCCGTGCTGACCCTCAAGCTTGACGGTGAAGCCCAGCCGGCCTTGCTGAGAGACGTACAGATGCACCCCTTCCGGCCCATCGTTTTACATGTGGATTTTCAGCGTGTGGATATCCATAGCAAGATTCATATGAAAGTGCCGCTGCACTTCATCAACGCTGACATCAGCCCCGGAGTGAAACAGTCAGGAGCCAACATCAGCCATATTCTCAATGAAGTGGAAGTGTTCTGTTTGCCCGCTGACTTGCCGGAATTCATCGAAGTGGACCTCAAGGACCTGGCCGTGGGCCACTCCCTGCACCTGACCGATATCAAGGCTCCGGCCGGCATTGAGTTTGCAGCCATGATCAAGGGTGAGAACCCGCCTGTAGCGGCAGCAGTACTGCCGCGTGCGGCTCGGGTGGAAGATGAAGAAGTTGCTGCTCCGGTCGCTGCTGCCGAAGTCCCGGCTGCAAACCAGAAGACGCCTGTTGCTGCCCCTGAAACCGGCAAAGAAACCAAGAAGTGAGTTCACTCAACCCTGGTTGAGTCTAACGATCACCAGGGTTGTCCTCTGAGTCTGCCTGATGACAACTGTGCGATTGATTGTAGGTCTCGGCAACCCAGGGCCCGAATACCAGGAGTCGCGCCACAACGCCGGGTTCTGGTTTGTGGACCGGGTCGCCCAGGCCGGGTCCGCAAGCTTTCGTTACGAGTCCAGGTTTCATGGAGAACTTGCGCGGGTATCCCTGGCCAACGAGGATCTGTGGCTCCTTAAACCCCGCACCTACATGAACGACAGCGGACGTGCCGTGGCTGCCAGCGCGCATTTTTATCGCGTTGCTCCCGAGCAGATCCTGGTGGTTCATGATGAACTGGATTTGCTTCCCGGAAATATCAAGCTCAAGAAGGGGGGAGGTGCTGCGGGACATAATGGCCTCAAGGACATTGTGGCGGCATTAGGGTCGCCTGACTTTTGGCGTTTGCGGGTCGGCATTGGACATCCTGGCCAGCGCCACGAAGTGGTGGATTATGTGTTGCACCGTCCTTCAAAGGTTGATCAGAAGGCGATTGATGCAGCTCTGGAACGTGCTCTGGAAATAGTGCCCCTGCTTCTGAAAGGGCGGCCGGAACTGGCTTTGACACATCTTCACACCTCTCCCAAGCCGGGTACCCTGTGACAACCAAGGATTGATGGCATGAGTCTCAAGTGCGGCATTGTGGGGTTGCCCAACGTGGGTAAGTCCACGCTCTTCAATGCGTTGACCAGGGCGGGCATCGCAGCGGAGAATTACCCCTTCTGCACCATCGAGCCCAATATCGGTGTGGTCGAGGTTCCAGACCGGCGCCTGTCAGTTTTGTCGGACATCGTACGCCCGGAACGGGTGGTGCCGGCGGTAACCGAATTCGTCGACATTGCCGGGTTGGTGGCTGGGGCCTCGAAGGGAGAGGGGCTGGGAAATCAGTTTTTGGCCACGATCCGGGAAACCGACGCCATCGCCCATGTGGTGCGTTGTTTTGAAGATCCCAATGTGGTGCATGTGGCTGGACGGGTCGACCCCGTAGATGACATCGAAACCATCAATACGGAATTGGCGCTCGCCGATCTCGCAACGGTCGACAAGGCCATCGCGCGGACCCAGAAGACTGCGCGGGCAGGGGCCAAGGAAGCCATCCGGCTGCTGGAGTTGCTCGATACGGTGCAACGGCAACTCAATACCGGCCAACCCGTGCGCGCCATGGGACTGGATCTGGACGCCTTGGATTTGCTGAAACCGCTTTGTCTGATCACAGCCAAACCTACCCTTTACGTGGCTAATGTGTTGGAAGGAGGGTTCGACAAAAATCCGCTACTGGATCAGATAGTGGCCCATGCCCGCGCCGAAGGGGCGCCCGTGGTGCCGATCTGTGCGGCTATCGAAGCCCAGATGGCTGACCTCGATGATGCTGACAAGGCGTTATTTCTGGCGGATATGGGTCTCGCCGAACCTGGGTTGGATCGATTGATTCGCGCCGCATACCAATTGCTGGGACTGGAAACTTACTTCACTGCAGGGGTCAAAGAGGTTCGTGCCTGGACCATCCATAGGGGAGACACCGCGCCCCGTGCAGCCGCTGTCATTCACAACGATTTTGAACGCGGTTTTATTCGTGCAGAGGTCATTGCTTTCGATGATTTCGTGGCATGTCGAGGGGAACAGGGCGCCAAGGAAGCGGGGAAAATGCGCCTGGAAGGCAAGGAGTACCGGGTGCAGGATGGAGACGTGATGCATTTTCGCTTCAATGTCTGAATATTTATGGAAGATGTTGTAACAATATGTTACAACGACAAATTCGGTAAAGACTGAACAGGAGTTGTACACCATCGACACAATCAATTTGATCGGCAAGGGGCCGGGGGCAGTTCTGCTGTTGCATGGTTTATACGGCACCCCACAGCAGTTGCAGTACATTGGGCGCAAGCTCAATGTGGTCGGTGGTTATACCGTACGCATCCCCAATATTCAGGGCTATTCGGTGTTTGATGAAGCCATCCCGAGCCACACGACCCGTTGGCAGCACTGGTTGGAACAAGTCGAAGCCCAGTTTGATGGATTGAAACGCGAACACGGTGAGGTCAGCGTTGCGGGGCTTTGCATCGGCGCTGACTTGTGCCTGGAGCTCGCGGCAAAACGGAGCCCGGACATCCATGCGCTTTGTCTGTACTCGGCGCCGTTGCGTTATGACGGCTGGAACGTGACCTGGATGCGCTGGTTTAAATTTTTGGGGTATTACACGCCAGCGCGCTTCATGATGTCACTTACCGAACGGCCGCCTTACGGACTCAAGGACGAGCGTATCCGTCAGTGGGTGGCAAGGCAGATGGCCGAACGGGGAACCTCTGCCCTGGGTTCTTCGTACTCCCCGCTGACCGGCGTGTTTGAGTCGGAGCGCCTGATGAAGGATGTGCGCCAAAAATTGCATAAAATATCCGCCCCAACACTTATAATGCACGCCATCGAAGATGATCTGGCCAGTCCGCGCAATGCTGACATTATCGAGAAAAGCGTTTCCTCCCCGCAGGTCAAAAAAGTCCTGCTGGAGAATTGCTACCACATCATTACCATGGATTTTCAAAAGGAGCGCGTAGCTCAGGAAACGCTGGAGTTCATCAGACAGAGCACTGTACAAATCGTGCAGGACGCTCAACCACCGCTCCAGCGAGTAGGCTGAGGCTACTATTATGAGTTCATTGCCCGTCATACAAAAAATGCTGGTGGAAGAATTTGGGCTGACCCCCGAACAAGTACATCCCGAATCCAGGCTTGAAGAGCTGGGAGTCGATTCCCTGGCCACGGTTGAGTTCATGTTCATGCTGGAAGACAAATTCAAGTTGAAGATGATGGGCGAGCCCGTGCCGATCAAGACGGTTGGTGACATTGCACGTGAAGTGGACATCATGGTGGCACAGCAAGGGGTGACGCTCGGCGACGGAGGCTCCCCTCCCTGACCATGCGCCGAGTTGTCGTTACCGGAGTCGGTGCCTTGACCCCAATGGGCGGGGATGCGGCAAGTCTGGTGGAGGCATTGAATCGGGGATTCTCAGGGGTGCGTCCTCTCGATACCCCCTGGATTCAATCCCTGGCCTCTCCATTGGCAGCGCCAGTCACAGTGCCCGTCGAAACCCGCTTTCCAAAATTGCGCCGGTTGATGCTGGATCGCGTTGCGCAGTTGTCGCTTCTGGCAACGCAAGAAGCAATCACCCAATCCGGCCTGGATTTCAAAAGTGACGCCGGACTGGACTGCGGGATCTTCTGGGGGACGGGCATGGGTGGTGCCACAACCCTGGAACACGCCTACATCGAATCATTGCTCAACCATGCAGCACGTCCACGCCCCTCCACCATCGTCATGTTCATGACCAATTCGTCGACTGGGCAGATTGGTATCGAACATAAAATTCGTGGTCCGAGTTTTACCTATAGTTCCGCCTGCTCATCCTCTGCTGTGGCCATTGGGGAAGCGTTCACCGCCATCCGTTCAGAGCGGATTCGATATGCAGTGGCGGGCGGGGGTGAAGCGCTTCTGACCCAAGGCGTGATGAAGGCCTGGGAGTCCCTGCAGACGCTTGCTCGCCCCGACCCCGAGCATCCCGAAACTTCCTGCCGTCCCTTCGACAAGCACCGGAGCGGTTTTATTCTGGGCGAAGGGGCGGCGGCACTGGTGCTTGAAGAAGAGGCCTCGGCGCGGGCCCGCGGGGCCAACATCCTGGCCGAACTGGTGGGCTATGGCAACAGTACGGATGCGGGCCATATCACCCAGCCCGACGTGGGCGGGCAGTCGCGTGCCATGCGGCAGGCATTGACCCAGGCGGGGCTGCAGCCGGGCCAGATCCAACACATCAACGCCCATGGGACGGGCACGATGGTGGGCGATGTCATCGAAACCCAGGCCATCAAGAGCGTGTTTGGGGACTGGGCCCGGCAGATACCCATCAGCGCCACCAAGGCATTGCATGGACACCTGATGGGTGCAACGGGTGCTGTGGAAATGGTGGTGGCCCTGGGTGTACTGCGCACCCGCATCGTGCCGCCGACGGCGCATTTGCTGCATCCCGACCCGGAATGCGATCTGGATTACGTCCCGGAAGGCGCGCGCGAAATTCCTGCGCTCGACGTGGTCATGAGCAATTCCTTTGGATTTGGCGGCAACAATGCCGTGCTGATTGCGCGCCGTTACCAACCCTAAACGCCTGCCGCGTGCGCCTGTTGGTCCGCGTGATAACTGGAACGTACCAGGGGGCCGCAGGCGGCATGAGAAAACCCCATTTCCCGGGCTTCCCGTTCAAAACCATGAAAACGCTCTGGAAGGACATAACGGCTCACCGGCAAATGATGGACGGTAGGCTGCAGGTATTGTCCGATCGTCAACATGTCCACCGCATGGGCGCGCAGATCACGCATCACTTCCAGAATTTCTTCATCCGTCTCTCCCAAACCCACCATCAGACCTGATTTGGTTGAAACTTCGGGATGCGCTTCCTTGAAGCGTTTCAGCAACATCAGTGAATGCGTGTAATCGGCCCCGGGACGCGCCTGTTTGTACAGGCGCGGAACGGTTTCAAGATTGTGGTTCATGACGTCTGGCAGCGATTTTCCGAGAATCTCCAGGGCCAGGTCGTGCCGACCCCTGAAATCAGGTACCAGCACTTCGATTTGGGTGCCGGGAGACTGGCTGCGAATTTCCCGGATGCAGTGGGCAAAGTGGGTTGCCCCCCCATCGCGCAGGTCATCGCGATCGACGCTCGTGACAACGACGTAGCGCAACTTCATCCGGGCGATGCTTTGCGCCAGATGGCGCGGCTCATTGACATCCAGGGGCTCCGGAAGGCCATGACCGACGTCGCAGAATGGGCAGCGCCGGGTGCAGAGGTCGCCCATGATCATGAATGTTGCGGTGCCCTGGCTGAAGCATTCGCCAATGTTGGGGCAGGAGGCCTCTTCGCAAACGGAGTGCAGCTGGTTTTCGCGCAGGAGGGCCTTGATTTCATTGAAGCGCGCACCGCTGGCCGCGCGGACCCGAATCCAGTCGGGTTTGCGCAGTAGTGTTTGGGGAACGATTTTAATCGGGATGCGCGCTGTTTTCAGGGCACCTTTTTCTTTGGTGGTCATGACATTACGGGATACGCGTTAAGGCGTGCCATCAGCAGGTTGAGCAATTGTTGCTCGAGATGATCGATTGATTCGGAAATGCCCACATCAAGGGTTCGGGTCACCGGCATCCCGGCATAGCCGCAAGGGTTGATGTGCCGGAAAGGGGCCAGGTCCAGGTCGACGTTGAGGGACAGCCCATGATAGCTGCACCCGCGCTGCACCCGGAGGCCCAATGCGGCGATTTTGGCTCCTTCCACGTACACACCGGGCGCACCAGGCAGCAATCCCGCCGCAACGCGGTGTGTTGCCAACAATTCCAGGACGGACTCTTCCATCAAGCGCACCAGGCCTTTGACGGTAAGGCGGCGGCGACGCAGGTCAATCAACACATACACCACGATCTGTCCCGGGCCATGGTAGGTGATCTGCCCGCCACGATCCACTTTGATCACGGGAATGTCCGAGGCCTGTAACAGGTGTTCCGGTTTCCCGGCCAATCCCAGGGTGTAAACGGGGGGATGCTGCAAGGACCACAGCTCGTCGGTAGTGCTTTGATCACGCTGGCGCGTAAAGGATTGCATGGCGCGCCAGGCGGATTTGTATTCGGTCAGCCCGGTGGAATTGCGGATGAGCAGAGGCAGGGGTGCCGGGTTCACAGCACGATCACCACGGAGGGATGGCCGGACAGGTCGCGATACAGGGCATCCAGCTGCGCCCGTGAAACGGCACGAATGGTACAGGTGACACTGAGATATTTTCCGGTGCTGCTGGAGCGCATTTCCAATGTGGCCGGATTGAAATCAGGGGCATGCTGCAGCACGATGCCCATGACGGTCTGAGCAAAGCCATCCACCGTCTGCCCCATGACCTTGATTGGAAAGTCACATGGAAACTGGAAGATGTCTTCGCTTCCCGCTTCGGTGAAAGGATCGCTCATGGGTGTTTAAGTTCCTGGTACAGGGACAACAGCTTTTTGCTGAGGGGTCCCGGAAGACCGTTGCCCACAGGTTGATCGTCCAGCAGGGTGATCGGGACAATCTCGCGGGTACTGGAAGTCATCATGATCTCGGAGGCGCGGCGCAACTCGGATTCAGTGACCGGACGTTCCTCAAACGGGATGCCGTGCCTGGCTGCAATCTCAAGCACCAGATCGTAGGTAATGCCAGGCAGCAGCAAATGGTTGCGGGGCGGGGCCAACAACACGCCGTCAACCACCGCCAGGACATTGCTGGCCGCTCCTTCGGTAAGATATCCCTCCCGGATCAGCAGGCATTCTACTGCGCCAGCCTCAACGGCCATCTGGCGCAGCAGCACATTGGCCAGCAATGCGGTGGTCTTGAGATGGCATTTGAGCCAGCGAAAGTCGTTGTGGGTGATGGCCTTGACGCCCTGATGCAACCATCCGGCGGGTGGGGGTGCCATGGGTTTGGCCATGGCAAATACCGTCGGGGTCGTATCCTTTGGAAAAGCGTGATCCCGCGGAGCCACCCCCCGGGTGACATGAAGGTAAATCGACTGGGTTGCCTCGGGTTCACGCGCGATCAATTGCTGGATCAGCATTTTCCAGGCGGTGCGTGTCAGGGGATTGGGGATGCGCACGCCCTCCAGCGAGTTGGCCAGCCGATCGAGGTGACGTTCCAGAGCCAGGGGGATGCGATCGTAGACAGGAATGACTTCGTAGACGCCATCGCCAAAGATGAACCCACGATCCATTACTGGAACCTGGGCCTGTTCCAGGGGCATGAACCGGCCGTTAAGATAAATATCACTCATTTCAGCATCAACCGTACGGTGTCCCAACCGCGCGTAAACGCATTTCCAACCGTAACCGGTTCCAGGGCCACCAGGTCATGTGTCACGATGAGGTTGCCATCATAGTTGATCTCCAGGGTCCCAAGCTTTTGTCCTGCAGCCACGGGAGCGACAACGGGCTGCAAAGTGGTGAGGGTTTGCCTGAATCGGGAGCCTTCCCCCACAGGGACAGTCATCCAGATTTCCTCGGTAAACCCTGCCTTGACTTCCCGGGCGGCACCCTTGAAAACCTCCAGGGATTTGATCGGCGTATTTTTCTGAAACAAGTGCCGGGTTTCAAAAGTCTGAAATCCCCAGTTGAGGAGCTTCTGACTTTCGATGGTACGGGCAGAGTCGCTGTTGGTGCCAAGGACAACGGACAGAATGCGCCGCTCGCCGCGCCGCGCGGAACTGATCAGACAATATCCGGCACTGTCGGTATGCCCTGTTTTCAGGCCGTCAACCGTGGTATCGATCCACAACAGGCGGTTGCGATTGGGTTGGGTGATCCCGTTGTAGCGATACTCCTTGATGGAATAAAGGGGATAGTACCCGGGGAAATCGCGGATCAGGGCGCTCGCCAGCAGCCCCAGGTCACGCGCCGTAGTGTAATGCTGTGGATCGGGTAATCCGGTGGCGTTTACGAAGTGGGTATTGTTCATCCCCAGGATAGCGGCCATTTTATTCATGCGTTCGGCAAACGCTTCCTCCGAACCGGACAAGGCTTCCGCCAGCGCAATGCTGGCGTCATTGCCGGATTGGATGATGACACCATGAATCAGTTCGTCAACGGTGGCGGGTTTCTGGGGTTCGATGAACATGCGCGATCCTTCTGCTTTCCAGGCGTGCTGGGAAACCGGCACCGTCTGGTCGGGGGAAAGCACCTTCTCCTTCAGCGCTTTGAAGACCAGGTAGGCCGTCATCAACTTGGTCAACGAGGCGGGTTCAGTACGCTGATCGGGATTGAGTGCAGCCAGCGACTGTCCGCTTTCCACTTCAAGCAGGGTGTAGGAACGGGCCGCCACATAGGGGGCGGTGAGGGTGGCATCAGCCAGCGCGGCAAAACCAGTGAAAAGACAGACAAACAAAAGGCACAGACGACGCATGAGAGGCAACCCAAAATCCAAAACGTCCATTATACCCCGCGTTATTTTGGAAACAGTCGCTCCACCTCCACTTCAGTGCTTCCTTGATTGAGATAGCCCAGTTTCCAGGCTGCGGTATAGCTCAGGTCGATCAGGCGGTCAGAACGAAACGGGCCACGATCATTGATGCGAACCACCACGGATTTGTGATTGGACAGGTTGGTGACGCGGACATAACTGGGAATGGGTAAGGTGGGGTGCGCGCCCGTCATGGCATACATGTCGTAGGTTTCGCCGCTGGAAGTTTTCTGGTTGTGATAACGTCGACCGTACCAGGAAGCGACGCCCCTTTCCTTGTAGGGTTTGCCGGAAATGTCTGGAACATAGACTTTGCCCAAGGCGGTATAGGGCTTATTGGCGAACTTGTTTAACGGCTCTTTTCTGGGAACCGCGTCGGGGATCTGGTCCAGATGTGCGGGGGGATGGTCACCCGGGCCGTCATCCAGGTAATACCCGCCTTTACCCGAACCACTTGTGGTGGTTTTGGATGGCAATGAACTGCATCCCCAGAGCAGGGTCGTGATCAGAAAAACACCGGCAAGCAGCAACGGGCGCGTCATTGTTTGACCAGTTTTCGATGATGGTGCACGCTCATCAAGATTCCGATGCTGATAAACAGGGTCACGAGCGATGTCCCACCGTAGCTTAAAAAGGGTAACGGGACGCCAACGACAGGAAGGATGCCACTCACCATACCCACGTTGACGAAAGTATACGTGAACAGGGTCATCGAGAGAGAGCCGGCCACCAGCCTGGAAAATGGCGTGGAGCCTTCGTTGGCGATAAACAGGCCGCGCGTGATGATTACCAGCATGGCAAACAGGAACACCAGTTCACCCAGCAATCCGAACTCCTCGCCAAAGACGGCAAATACGAAATCCGTGGTGTGTTCTGGCAGAAAATCCAGGTGGGATTGTGTGCCCTGCAACCAGCCCCTGCCGAACAGCCCACCCGAACCCAGGGCGATCATGGACTGGAGTGTGTGATACCCCGCACCCAGAGGATCCTGAGTGGGATCCAGCAAGGTGAGAATGCGGTTTTTTTGATAATCATGCAGCAGATGCCACACCAACGGCAGGGCAGCAAGCCCGGCTGCGAACATCCCCCCCATCACTTTCCAGGACAGCCCGGCAAAATACAGCACATAAAACCCGGAGGACGCAATCAACAGGGCCGTGCCCAGATCGGGCTGCCGAATCACCAGCGCCACCGGAACCAGCAAAAGCAAAGCGGCCGCCGCGAAGTCGCGCCAGGAGATGGCTTTGCCGCGCCACTCGAAATAACCGGCCAAAGCCAGAGGCAGGGCAATTTTCATTAATTCGGAAGGTTGAACGCGCATCGGCCCCAAATGCAACCAGCGTCGTGCGCCGTGACTGACCTCCCCGAACAGGGCCACTCCCACCAGAGCGATCAGGGCAACGACGTATACCGGAAAAACCACACGCTCAATTTTATGGGGCGGGGTGATGGCCATGGCCCACATCGCCATGAACGCCAGGCCCAGATTGCGCGCCTGACTGAGTACCTTGCCCATGTCCGATCCAGAAGCGCTGTACAGCACCACAAAACCCAGGGCCATCAGGACCAGGCAGGCATTGAACAGGGTGGGATCAAGTGGGGCGAGTAGCCGAGTGCGCAGTTCCTTAATCGTGATCACTGTCATCTCCTGAATCCTTTGCGGCTGGAACGCCATTCACGTTTTTCCCCAGCAGGTAGAAATCAAGGATCTCGCGTGCGATGGGTGCTGCGATGGCCCCCCCGTGGCCCCCATTTTCCACCAGTACGGCCAGGGCAATTCGCGGGTGATCCGCGGGGGCAAAGGCAACGAACAGGGCGTGATCGCGATTGCGTTCAGTAGTGCGGCTTTCGCTATATTTTTCACCCTGTCGTACGCCAACCACCTGGGCTGTTCCGGTTTTTCCGGCAATGAGGTAAGTGGCCCCCGCACCCACCTGGGCGGCCGTGCCTCCCGGTTTCATCACGTCGACCATGGCATCACGCACAAAGTCGATATCTTCCTGCCTGAGTGGCACAATCCGTGACGTTTCAAGAGGCAGCGTGCGCACGGCGCCTGTGGCGCGATCGCGAATGGATCGAACGAGGTGCGGTTTCATCATGACGCCATTGTTAGCCAGGGTGGCCATGGCCTGTGCCAGCTGTAGCGGTGTGACCAGCACATAGCCCTGGCCGATGCCGCTGATGACAGTATCACCTCCATACCAATCCTGCTTGAAGCGTTTTTGTTTCCATTCAGGGGACGGATACAACCCAGGCATCTCGCCATCAATGTCGATCCCGGTTTTCTGGCCAAATCCAAACAGGGTAAAGAAGTCGTGCATGGCATGGATGCCCAGTTCATTGGCCAGACCGTAATAGTAGGTGTCGCAGGATTGAACAATGGACAGGTGCATGTCTACCAGGCCATGGCCGCCTTCGCGCCAGTCGCGGTACCGGTGGCTGCTTCCCGGAAAGGAGAAGTAGCCCGGGTCGGATATCCTGTAGGTTGTGGTGCGCTTGCCCAAAGTGAGCGCTGCCAATGCCATCAGGGGTTTGACAGTCGAACCGGGCGGGTACTGTCCCCGAAGTGCCCGGTTGTTGAGAGGCTTGTCGGGCGAATTGTTGAGCGTATTCCAGTTGTCCTGATCGATGCCATCCACGAACAGGTTGGGATCAAAACCAGGCTGGCTGACCAGGGCCAACACCTCACCGGTGGCGGGTT
>JAGWPH010000024.1 GCA_028870615.1 Betaproteobacteria bacterium | reverse complement strand
CCATGACCGGACCTTAGAGAATTTTCTTCATTGCAGACATGCGTCTCCTTGTAGTCGCCAGAGAGCGCCCGATCCAAGGAAAAACACCATTGATCAATGGTAACTCATATGTTACCATTGGCTCATGAAGCTCAAGGTAGAGGAATACATTTGCCGCGATGGTACGAACCCATATAAGTCATGGTTCGATGGGCTTGATCCACAGGCTGCCGCCAAGATTGTTACTGCCAAATTGCGTTTAGAGCTTGGAAACACATCTAGCGTAAAGTGGTTGGGTGGCATCGGTGAATACGTTATCGACTGGGGGCCAGGTTACCGTGTTTACCTTGCCAAGGATGGTGAAACGCTCATTATTCTGTTTGGAGGTGGAACTAAACGCGGACAGCAGAAAGATATTGAGCGGGCAAAGGATTTGCACATTGAGTACAAGGCACGAAAAAAAGCCAAGTCCACTGTCGGCAAGACTGAAAAAGGGAAAAGGTGATTACATGGCACTAACTCGAAATTTTAAGCAAACAGTAATTGAGCGCGTTGAACGCGATCCTGAGTTTGCTAAGGCACTCCTTGATGAAGCGGCAACCCTATTTCTGAGTGACGAGCCGGAAACAGCGCGCCTCATCCTTCGTAACCTCGTGAACGCGACACTTGGATTTGAGCAACTGGCTGCACTGACAGACAAGCCTAGTAAGAGCCTGCATCGCATGTTGTCGCCCAAAGGCAATCCAAGTATGGATAACCTCGCAGCCATTTTCGGTGCTGTGCGTGCACGATTAAAAGTTGATATTGAAGTTCATACGGTAGAAACAGCGTAGTGTAGACCTGAATTCACCCTTGCCGCTGGTTTTACGGGCTCCATTCGGCCCAGACCGTGTAAAAACATGATACCCAGTGTCCACGCTGAAGCACATTGTGCGTTGGTAGTATCAGGGCATACGATGGGGCACGCAGATGAAGCGATTCATTCAGGGTGAAGATAGAAAGCAAGGGATCTTATTGCCGGAACTGCTCGACGACTATGTTGCAGATACCAACCCAGTTCGGGTTGTCGATGTCTTTGTTGACGAGCTTGATCTTGGCAAATTAGGTTTTGATGGAGTTGATCCCGCGGCAACCGGCAGGCCTGCATATCACCCGGCAATACTTCTCAAGATCTACATCTACGGTTACCTCAATCGCATTCAGTCCAGCCGACGTCTGGAGCGGGAGGCACAACGCAACGTCGAACTGATGTGGCTGACCGGTCGCCTGATGCCGGACTTCAAGACCATCGCCAACTTCCGTAAGGGTAACGGCAAAGCCATCCGCAGTGTCTGTCGCCAGTTCGTGGTGCTGTGCCAGCAGTTGGGTCTGTTTACAGAAGCGCTGGTTGCCATCGATGGCAGCAAGTTCAAGGCGGCCAACAACCGTGACCGGAATTTCACCAGCGCCAAGTTGCAACGGCGGATGGAAGAGATCGAATCCAGCATCCATCGTTACCTGGTGGCACTCGACACGGCAGACCGACAGGAGCCCTTGGTGGCACAGGCCAAGACGGAACGTCTGCAGGACAAGATTGCGGCACTGAAGGAGCAGATGAAACAATTAAAGGAGATCGGGGGGCAGCTTGATCAGGCGCCTGACAAGCAGATTTTGACCTGAGTACCGAACCTGTAGCCATTTTGGCTGTGAGTCCTATAGTATTTTTTACTGGAGGGCTTACAGATGAAAAAGCGTCATACCGAGGAGCAGATTATCCGGATCTTGCGGGAGGCAGAGGTTCCAGGAGTAACTATTCTGGAAGTGTGCCGCAAGCACAATATTGCTGAACAGACATTCTTTCGCTGGCGTAACAAGTTCGGCGGCATGGAGGTGTCTGATGCCAGAAAACTCAAGGATCTGGAAGCCGAGAACAGCAAGCTCAAGCGCATGGTAGCCGAGCAGATGCTGGTGATCGAGGGTCTCAAGGAGTTTGCCGGAAAAAAATGAGTTCCCCGACGGGTCGGCGCGAAGTAGTGGAATGCCTGGCAAGTCGGGGAGTGTCAAAGCGGGCAGCCTGCCGCCATCTGGGTTTTAGCCGCCGGGTAGCAACCTATGACCTGAGGCAACCGGCGAAGGACCGGGATCTGGGCAGCCGTCTGATGGAGACGGCACAGGAGTTCCCCCGTTTTGGCTATCGGCGGAGTGCTTTCTGGGTGGGCGAAGGTGAACATCGGGTCAAACGGCTTTGGGCGCAGCTGGGGTTGAATCTGCCACGGCGCAGGCCACGCCGCCGGCGTTGTGGCTCTGATATGCGCTTGCTGGGTGCGGTGCGACCGAATCACGTTTGGACCTATGACTTTGTCCATGACCGGCTGGCTGGAAAACGGACGATCCGGATGCTGTGCGTGCTGGATGAACATACGCGGGAATGCCTGGCGATTGAAGTGGCCACCTCGCTGACTTCACAGGACGTGATCCTGACGCTGACACGGCTGATGCGCTTGTATGGGAAGCCTGAGCATATTCGCTCTGACCAGGGTGCCGAATTCACAGCGGGTCGGGTCATGAAATGGCTACGAGATCAGAATGTAGGACCGGCTTTCATTCCGCCTGGGAAGCCTTGGCATAACGGATTCGTGGAAAGTTTCAATGGCAAGTTGCGCGATGAATGTCTGAACCGGGAATGGTTCCGGGATTTGCGGGAGGCACGAACCGTCATTGAGAACTGGCGGCAGTTTTACAACCACCGTCGACCCCATAGCGCACTGGGTTATCGAACGCCATCCCAGGCCCGCTTGGAAAATGCGAAAATTGGCGTTCAACTCACAGCCTGATTGGCTACAAAATCGGTACTCAGGTCAATTTCCCTGACCGACCCCGATGCCCGCTCGATGAAGACACGCGGGACAGGCATCGTAGGCTACAACGTCCAGGCGGCGGTGGATGCGAAACATCACCTGATTGTGGCCCATGAGGTGACCAATATCGGTATCGATCGAGATCAGCTGAGCTCAATGTCCAAGCAAGCCCGCACCGCGATGGGAGCCCAGGACCTTACGGTTATCGCGGATCGAGGGTATTTCAAGGGCGAAGAAATTCTCGCCTGCCATGAGGCCGGGATTACCGCCATCGTGCCTAAGACAGTGACTTCCAATGCCACGGCTGAAGGTCGCTTTGGCAAGGCGGATTTCATTTACGATGCAGAGAATAATGAATACCGTTGCCCAGCAGGACAACGCCTGATTTGGCGGTACTCTAGCATCGAGAAAGGGTTGAAGATGCACCGTTACTGGAGTTCGCACTGCCAGCGGTGTTCTCTCAAGGGGAAATGCACACCCAGTGAGCAGCGGCGTGTTAGTCGGTGGGAGAATGAAGTAGTCCTTGAAGCCATGCAGACCCGTCTTGATCATGCACCCGATAGTATGCGCATCCGCCGTCAGACAGCGGAACATCCCTTTGGAACCATAAAATTATGGATGGGCAGCGCGCATTTCCTGACCAAGACCCTTGATCGGGTCAGTACGGAAATGAGCCTACATGTCCTTGCCTACAATCTGAAACGAATGATGAAGCTGATGGGAACAGAGGCTCTGATGGAAGCAATGAGGGCCTAGCAGGCCTTTATTTGCAGTCTGATTGCTGCCATTTCAACAAACCGGCTCTTCCGCAGGAAGGAGGAGTGTAGCGATGAGTCACTACCTGCAAACAGAGGCTATGTTTTTACACGGTCTGGGCCAGGAGCAGCCTGTCTAGGATTTTCCCCATAGCAGTCAGTTAGTCACGTGGAAGCCTCTGACGCACACCAGAATTATCGATCCGTATTATTATGGAAATGCGAATAGACGATCACAAAATTCAGCGTAGGAATTAAAT
>JAGWPH010000218.1 GCA_028870615.1 Betaproteobacteria bacterium | reverse complement strand
GTTCGGCGCTGATACGTTGGCATTCAGCGTGGTACCTGAAATCGGGCCTGAAGTGATCGTACCGCCGGCACCCTCAAAGGTAATGCCGACACCGTTTGTGGTTATACCGATGGCAGCGTTGACGGTGATTGAAGTCGTCGCTGCCAGAATCACATTCGTTGTGCCTGCGTTGATCGTGCTGGCACTCAGCGTAATGTTGCTCGTCGTGTCAGTGGTATTCGCTGCCTGGGCAAGCGTACCGCTTCCGGAAGAGCCAACGGTGATTGTTGCCGGGTCAAGCAGCCAGTTCCCAGCACGACCCTTGGACGCGAGCGTGTTGACCGTGGTGTTATCGGCAACCTGGAGCATATTCTTGCCAGAGGTCTCGACAAAGCCACCGTCGCCGCCGTTCGCTCCGCCCTGAGCGCTGATGGCACCATCAAAGTGGGTGCTGCCGTCAGCCCAAACCACCACCGTGCCACCGTTGCCACTGTCGGTGGCATTGGCTTTGAACAGCGCGCCCGGTACGACGGTGTTTGTGGTGGCATTTTGTTCCGGACCGGCACCATGGGCGTTGCCGCCGATTAGAATGGTCCCGCCGCCAAAGTTGCCCGAGGCATCCATCATTGAAGTGGGGCCCACCTGTATGTTATCGCCCAGGACCTTGGCGGTGCCGCCAATGCCCGTGGTGTTGCTGACGTCGATGACGCCACTGTTCGACGTGACGCCGCTGATGCCCCCATCCAGCACGACCCGGCCATTCTTCTGAGACACCCCCCTCGCTTCGATGACCCCGCTGTTGTTGAGTACGGTGTCGAGCAAGGTATTGAGCGCTTGGGCAGTCATGATGACAGTGCCACCATCGGCTTGAATCAATTGGCCGTTTTCCACTAGCGCATGCAACACACCCTGATTTACCTGAAGGCTTGTCAGATGGTCCCCCGCGAAATCCAGGGTGATCTGGTTACCAGCCCCCAGGGCCACAGTGCCCAGCCGGGCGGTGATTGTGCCCTGGTTGGAAACCTGTCCTCCCAGCAGAGCAATGAAACCGCCGTTCGCTGCGTTGAGACTCCCCTGATTGAGAATCTTGCCGGGAGCGCCATTGCCCACAAAAGTACGCTTGCCCGCCAGGAAGCTGGCGTCGGAAATATCCAGGGTGGAAGCCACCAGGCCACCCACATTGACCTGTGCGGAAGGGGCAAACAGGATGCCGTTGGCATTGATGAGGTAGACCTGGCCATTGGCATTGAGCTGGCCATAAATCTGCGATGCACTGTTGCCGAGTACGCGGTTGAGGGCGATCGCCGAAGCATTGGGTTGCGCGAAGTTGATTTTTTCGCCCGTGCCGATACCGAATCCCTGCCAGTTGACGATCAGGTTCTGGCTGCCCTGAGTGACACTCATGGTGTTGCCGCTTTGAGTGATGGCGCCTTGTCCGGCAGCGATCTGGCCGCCAGTGGGTAACGCCAGCGTAACGGCGCTGATGGCCAGCGAGACGGCGAAGGCCAGCGTTTTCAGTGCGAATTGCGTGCCGCGGCTGAATCCACCCCTCGACTGGTTCAAGACACGCTTACCCTGGCGGCAAGCGATCTCGGAGGCAGCCACATAGGTGTCACGGGCCTCATTCCAGATTGTCCGATAGATCCGGTTCATGTTCAGAACGCTTGAATCAATTGCACCCATGCCGTCGGGTGACGGTCGGGCGCCGAGGTGGGGGGGTCGCCGGTGCGCCACGCCAGATAAGTGTTGAAGGCAGGGCCGGGGTTGCGGGTCCAGGAAGCCCCTACACCGGCTCCCGACAGATTGCGCTGGTTGCGGGTATCTGTCACCAGCTGGAAGCGGTTGAGACGAGCGACCCCGGCATCGGCAAATCCAGTCAGTTGAAGTTGTTCGTTGAGGGTATAGCGCAGCTCCAGAGTACCCAGCAGAGCATCGTTCGCCATGACTTCTCCCACAGGATAAGCGCGTACCCCGGTGGGACCTCCCATGGAAAAGCGTTCGGACATGTCAAGATTCTTGCTGGCCATCTGCCCGGAGAGGGCACCGAACAGGGACCAGGAGCCGGAGAGCGGGACCAACTGGCTGCCCGCCCCTGAAAACTTGAGGTAGTCCCCGGCAGTGTGATAGGCCCCAAGATCGGCAGCGGTTGTCAACGCGTCGAGCTTTAATCGGCCACTCGTCAGGGTCGTGGTCCAGGTGCCCACACCCAGCGCATCCCGGCGATCGCCATTGAGTCCTGCGCTGATCGCGTCAATTTCTTTAACATCCGAACCGGCAGTACTGTCCACATAATCGCGTAGGGCCCTGTGGTCCATGTTGAACTGCAGGGTGGTATTGGCCGAGCGGCTGCGTGTTAGCGGCTGGCTGAGATACAAGCTGGTGATATCGGCCGTGCCATGAGCCTGCAGCGAGGAAAAGTCGAGTCCCAGTGCGTAGGCCAGATGCGCGTAAGCCGCACCAATGCGGGTGCCGGAGCCACTGATTGGCAGATCGTAAGCCACGCGTCCATATTGGGTGCCACCGCGTTCGGCGCCCATACCGTACAGATCCAGCCGGTCTCCCAGGCCGAGCGGGTTGGCCCAATCGGCAGCTACAAAAGCGCGTAGGGCGCCAGTATAGCGGTTGCCCCAATTGTCAATGCCTGCGCTGCCAGCGAGGGCTGGCGCATCGTCGGTACGAACCGTGAGATCGGAAGTTCCGGTGGTGGTGCCGGGTTGCAGTGTGGAACCGATGAGTGCTCCTGGCAGATCGCTCATCAACAACAACTGGCGTTCCAGAGGACTTGCTTCGATGGGCTGCCCGCTTTCCAGACGGGACAGCATCTGCTCCAGTACGGCATCGGAAATTCGGGAATGATTTTCCAGTTTGATCTTGCCGTAGCGCCCTTCCAGTACGGCAATTTCCAGGGTGCCTTCGGTGATGTCCTGGGTGGGAATGTAAGCGCGCGCCAGCAAGTACCCATGATCGCGGTAGTACTGGGTGATTCGAAAGGCCAGAACATTAAGGGCGTCGAGCGTCAGCGCCTGACCGATGGCGTCCTGGACCAGAGGGAGCAGCATTTCCCGCGTGAATAAAGTGTTGCCCGTCAGCACGATCCGTTTGACGTTGATCTGAACGCGGTCATCAATCTTGAGCGGCGGACGTTCCGGGGTTGATTCTGGCAAAGCGCTGGTGCCGCTGGAAGCGGGAGGAGCGGGGATCGCGGAGGGAACTGTTTTAAGAATCTGGCCGGCATCGGGCGGAGGCGGGCCCGCTGCGCTTGCAGGTAACATAAAGCCATTACCCGCGGTGAACAAACTCAGAGCCAGAACTGCGAAGTTACCGGATTTATGGGGAAACATGGCGCACTCTAAGCAGTTTCAGGGTGGCGGAGTTTGTAACAAATTGTATTCTATCACATAGGGACGGGGACAGACATCAACCACTCAGCATGAACCACGCGGTTATGGCACTGGCCGCCAGAAACGGCACCGAGTAGAGATGAAAACGCCACCAGACGCCGCGTTCCGGGACCATGCGCAACGCAATCAGGTTGGCCAGGGAGCCCAGCACAAAACCGAATCCTCCCACATTGACTGCGTAGGCCAGGAGCGGACTGGGCGGAATCCACTGGGTCAGAAAAATGGTTGCCGGCACATTGCTGATGACTTGCGAGGCAAGCACCCCCGTTGTGAAAAGTGCGCCAGGAGAATCACGTGAAAGTGATTCCAGAGCGGTGCGCACCCCGTCAAGACCCGTCAGCAGGCGAATGTCCACAAACATCATTGCGAACACGGCAATCAGGCTCCAGTCCACCTGTAACAGGAGGCGAGGGCGCACCAACGCGACGCCTGCCAGCACACCGATCAACCCCCAGGCAGGATGGTTCCACTCCACGCAGACCACGAAGGCGCCATAAAGCAGCGAGCAAAAAGCAATCAGAGGTCGATTCCAGACGGTCACCTCGTTCGGCAGCCGGACTGCAATGCGCTGGTTGGGAAAGGCCAGTGCGGT
>JAGWPH010000217.1 GCA_028870615.1 Betaproteobacteria bacterium | reverse complement strand
CCAGGTCGAAGCGACTGTCACCCACCTGATGGCCGGCGTGGGTTTGTTTGGCACCCTGGTCCTGCTGGCCAACATCATCTGGGGCTACAACATTATCAAAACAGGCAAACGCGGGAGCGACTCACGATGAGCAGCCCCCTGCGCATCCTTCTGCTCACCGGCCTGGTTATCGGTCTGTTGACAGGGTGCAACGTCCGGCAAAGCAATTCAGCGCTGGCGCACGGCGAGATTGCCCCCCGACTGGCCACCAAAACACTCGCTGACGTGGGCGGCGATATCAGCCGCATCACCACCTACCGACAGCCGGATGAACGCATGTACCAATACTCCCTGGACAAAGCGCTTGCCTCTGGAAAACCCATCCTGCTGGAATTTGCGACGCCAGGGCACTGTTCGGTCTGCGATCGTCAACTGCAGATCACCAAGGCCATGCTGGATAAATATCAGACCCAGGTACTGTTTCTGCACATGGATCAGTACATGAACCCCGAAGCATTCAAGGCCTACAAAGTGTTTGGGGATCCCTGGACTTTCGTCATCGACAGCAAGGGACGGGTCCGTTTTCAACAACCGGGGGCCATGCTCTATAACGAGATGGATGCAGCCATACGCAACGTCCTCCCCCCTGGCGCCCAGACAACCCACTGAGCAGGCCGTCATGACGCAAAACAACCGCTACACCCTGAAGCAGGACCGCAAGGGCATGGTTTGGGATTTATTGCTGTATATCCCTACAGTCACGGCCCTCCTCGCCATCGCCGCCAACCTCTGGGTTCAGGAAAACCCGTACATGTCGTACCTGCTGGTCTTTTTGGCCAGTTACTTCCTGATTGCAGGAGCCAACCGGATCCTGAAAACCCGCCTCATGCTGCTGCCCACCTCACCAGTCGCCATAGAAGCTGACCGCCAGCATGCCACGCTTATTCTGCGCAATGGCCAGAGTCTGGAACTGTTGAAAGACATCAAATTGTATAAGGATTTTTCAGGGCGCTCTTTTGGATTGACCGGCCTCAACAGCACAGGTCAGCGGCTGCAGTTTGTCTTTCACAAGGGCCAGTTCGCCCTTGAGCGCGATTACCGCACCATTCAAAATACATTCAGCCCATCATGAAGCCGGCCACTGACTCTTGACGGGGACGTTTCGTGATTGAAACCATTGCCTTGCTGATTTTTCCCGGGGTCGCCCTTTTTGTAGCCACTACCGGGAAGCGCAGCGAGGACGAAATGCGGCAGTCGGCAAATCCGGAGGGAATTAAAGCGTGGCCCCGCACCTTTCCAGCGGGCTTTACGGCAGACTTCGGACTTGACCAGTATATGAAATCCTAGTATATGTTCACGGGCAGGCTTGAGTGGCATTCGTCGCGCTTATTATAAAAAGGGGGGTCAGATGGGAACGGAAGCATGGGTGGAACTATTATCGATTTGGGGCTTTGCAGTATTCTGCGTCATTTTGGACACTGCAAATTGGCAGGGTTCTCTTAAAAAGCATTAATCTCTCGTTGCGCTCCAAAAAAAATGGGACGACCTTTAAGGTTCGCCCCATTTTTTTTGGGCCGCCCCCGGGTCAACGCTGACGACGGTAGATCACGTCCCAGACCATGAAGCCGATAACCCCGGCAACAACTGAGCACATCACACCCATGAGCAGGTATTCGGTCTCCGGGCTGACCAGGCCACCGACGAACATGTGAACGACAAAGGCTGTCAGGAGTAGCGAACTAAGTGCCACCACAAGATAGATCAGCATTTCGCGAAGGGGGGAGTGCTTCATGGCTGGCTCGTTTCTCAGGGGACAGTGGCGGTTGCCGGTGCGCTGGCTGCGGGTGCCGGCACCGGTGCCTTGACCTTCAGTATCACTCCGCCGGGTTGCAACGATATCGTTTCCACCTCCGTACCCAGCATCGCCAGATTCTCGGCAAGTCCCAGGTTTTTGCTGGCACTGGGGGTCAGCACCAGGTGTGACAGGCCATGCAGAAGGGCCAACTGGGACTGGGGATCCTTGGCTGCGGGGGGCAGCGCCAATGCATCGCAGCGGCAGGCGAGCATGGTGCGCGCCGGCCACTGACTGGCCACCCGAATGCGCGGCATCGGCTGATTTTTTTCTTCCATGACCTTGCGCAGTTGGTCCACGTCATCTGCGAAAGTTTTGATCAACTGATCTTGATCAGACAGGACGTCGTTGATGGTCTGGTCGTGCCAAGCCCGATCTGCCCGCATATCCATGGTAGAAAGCAGCAGCAATAGCACCCACAGCCATCCCCTCTGAACCATGAAGCCGTGTTTCTCCATTATCGCGCGGGGCTTGAGCAGCCAGGGCAGGCCCCCATAGAACAGCAGGGTGAGACCAAGAAAACCCCAAGCCGAATCACTCAGGAAGGCCCCGAGGAAAATACCCAGCAACAGAGTGCGCCCCATAAAGTCTTCCCAGAGCTGCCGTCGCCGATATCCAATGACGGCCAACAACAAGCCCAGGAGCAACAGCCCACTGATCCAGTCCTCCGGTGTCGCGTCGCCACCTTGGAGGCTCGGCCCCCAAAACATGGCCGCCGCGTTAATGACCGGGTTTTGCCAGGAGCCCAAGTCGTGCCATCCCATGCGCAACAACAGGGTCAACACGGTTGTCAGGACAATCCCTACATAAAAGATGCGTTGCTGCATACGATCCAGGGGCTGCGACCACCAGGACCAGAGTAACGCGAGAGGATAAGCCAACCCGGCCGGGTGCAGACTGACGCTGAAGGCACAAACCGCCAGCTGGGCAAAAAACAGGCCTCCAAGGGCTCTGGGGGTCTGTCGATAGGCGCGGTCCAACCAGGCACCCGCCACGAAAGCTGCCAGCAACTCAATGCCGGGTGCCAGGGCATCCAGTTGCTGCAACGTGAGGGGAGCAATCAGCAGGAGCCCGGTGGCTAGCAGGGCCTCCTCTTCCGCTCCATGGGACTTTCGCCAAAAAAAAAGGCCCCTGGCGGTCAGGGCGAGTATCAGTGCCGTGACGACCTTGGCTGCAAAAATCTGGCCTGGCCACAAAAACCCCAAGGGCAACCACAGCAGGGCTCGCATGTCCGGAGTCCCCAAAGTCACCACCGAGTTGGCCACCTGGTCGCCGATGGACCAATCCAGGATCAGCGCCTTGGCTGCCCCTTCATCAAGCGCATAGGGCGTATGACGCATCAAAAACAAAGCTGCTGCACCCCAAAGCAGGAGCGCCAGGTATCCCCAATAGCGCTTGGGAATCAATTCAGGTTTGGGGTCTGTCATGGCTTCAGCGCAATCCCGCTGTGAAATCGGCAAGCGCCCTGATTTCTTCGTTACTCAGGCGATGTGCGATGCTGCGCATGATGGCTGAGGGATCGTTGCTGCGACTGCCATTCTTGAAGTGCTGCAACTGGATCTCGGTATATTCCGAATACTGCCCTGACAGGCGCGGATAGGGTGCCGGAATGCCGTCGCCAGTGGGGCCGTGACAGCCCGAACAGGCCGGGACGCCCCGATCGGCGTCCCCTGCGCGCCAGAGTTTTTGACCTATAGCTGCCGATTTAGGGTGAATGGCCTGGGAAAGCTTGGGAGGTTGTGCCGCGTACCAGGCGGATACGTTGCGAACGTCCTCATCGGACAGCGTACTCACCACCCCGGACATGATGGGGTTGTTGCGCAGGGGCGGCGCCCCATTGATGGACTTCATGTCGTTAAGCTGTTTTGCGAGATAATCCGGTTGCTGGGCTGCCAGATGGGGCTGGGTGGGAATAGGGCTGACGCCGTCGATCCCATGACAGGCAAAACATACCGAGTCTGCGATCACCCTCCCCTTTTGGGCATTCCCATGTGTGGCCCAGGTCGGCGTAGACAACGCCGCCAGCAACACCAGAATCACCGTTTTTTTCATGTCAAGCCCTCGCACCCGTCTGCAACGCCCCAAAACAGGAGCGTCCTTGTAAACCCCGCCATTCTACCGGATTTAGGTCGCAGTGCTCCAGTCATGGCGAGTCCCGCACCAACCTTGCAAGGATGGGCGCTGGTATTTGCCCGTCACAGCGGCGTGCGCGCCACAACGCACCGGTGACACAAGAAGCCCCGGGAGGAGAAGACGATACGCTGCTGGTGGTTCATCAGGGCTTAGCAGGGCGTCAGGCGCGCAAAACCAAGCGCAAGCCATTTGACACCGGCGTCTCTGAAGTTGACCTGAACCCGGGCATCGCTGCCGCTCCCCTCGCATTGCAGGATGACGCCAGTGCCGAATTTAGCATGACTGACCGACTGCCCGACAAAGAAAGGCTGCCCCCCCACTGAGGCGCGTTCCGTCACCCGCGGTACGGCCGTCACAAAGCGCTCTGGCGGCTGCCAGGCGGGCTGTGTCGAGGACAGCCAGCGGCACAGGGCCTCAGGAATCTCGTCGATGAAGCGCGAACGCAACCCATAGCGCACCTGACCATGCAGCATCCGGCTTTCCGCACGGGTCAGGATCAACTGTTGACGCGCCCGGGTCATGGCCACATACATCAGGCGCCGTTCCTCCTCCAGACCATCTGCTTCAGACAGGGCGTTTTCATGGGGAAACAGCCCCTCTTCCAGGCCGCACACAAAGACCACCTGAAACTCCAGCCCCTTGGCCGCATGGACTGTCATCAGTTGTAATGCATCGGCCCCCGGTGCCGCTTCGTGTTCACCTGCCTCCAGGCTGGCATGGGACAAAAAGGCCGTGAGGTCGCTCAGTTCGCTGTCATGCTCAAAGCTTGCCGCGGCAGCCACCAGTTCTTCCAGGTTCTCCACCCGGTCAGCCCCCTCACGCTCCTGGCGGTAGTGCTGAACAAGTCCGCTTTCATCCAGCGTGACGGACACCAGCTCTTCCAGCGGCACAACCTGTGCCGCCCGGTACAACCGGTCGATACACAGGAGAAATGCGTTCAGGCCCGTGGCTGCCTTGCCGCTCAAGCCCACCTGGCGGGCCGCCCCGTGCAGGCTGAGACCAGCGCCTGCGGCATGGGATTGCAGGGTTTCGAGAGAGCGTGCACCCAGGCCACGGGGCGGAAAATTGACTACCCGCAAAAATGCCCCATCGTCATCCGGATGGGCCGCGAGACGGAGATAGGCCAGGGCATGCTTGACTTCCATACGCTCGAAAAAACGCAAGCCACCATAAACCCGGTATCCAATGCCCGCACCAAACAGGGCAT
>JAGWPH010000216.1 GCA_028870615.1 Betaproteobacteria bacterium | reverse complement strand
TAGGCGCGTTTTCGTACATTCTGGACAGCATGCTGGTATCGTTGCCGATGATGTCCTCATCGCTGGCCCAGGAAACGAAAGCGCTGGCGATCAGGGGTGTCAGTGTCATCAGCAACAGGATTGCTTTGGCGAGAGGTTTCATCATTTTTGGTCTCCTCGATCTTTTTTGTAGAAACGGGTTAGAGGGATATTCTGCTTGATTGTAGCCCTTCTGTGTTAGCCGGTTTCACGATCCGCATTCAAGAGGGATTCGAAAGCCTGCCGCGCCAGGCTGGCTGGGCGTCCGCGCAGATTGATCCAGTTCAGGGGGCGCGTCACGGGACCCGAGAAAAGCCGCACTTCCTGCAGGTTGCCCTGTGTCATATGGGACTGGGCCATGATGCGTGGCACAAGAGAAACGCCTGCCCCCGACAGCACCATCTGGACCGCCGCTGTATTGCTTCCCACCACCACTTGTCGCGCGGGGCGAATACCTTGCTGATGGAGAAAGGACTCGGTCATTTGAGCGGTTCCTGACCCGCTTTCTCGAACGATCCAACATTGTTTTCCAAGGGCATCCTGCCGGATCAGACGGCCTGCGGGGGCAATGAGTGCCAGGGGTTCTTTGCGCCAGGGGGTGCATTCCAGATGGTTATCATTCACTGGCCCTTCCACCAGTGCAACATCCACGCGGCATTCCAGCACGTGCTGGACAATGCTTTCAGTATTGCCACTGATCAGGCTGAGTTCAAGTCCCGGGTGGAGGGTCATGAATTGGGCGAGGTAAGGGGGCAACCAGTAAGCCGCAAGGGTGGTGCTGGCGCCCACAGCCAGTCGGCCCCTTTGTAGCCCAAGCCTTGCCTTGATGTCTCCCAGCGCGGCTTGTTCCAGGGCGAAAATCGAGCGGGCATGCTCGTACAACGCAGACCCTGCTTCGGTCAAACCAACATGCCTCGATGTGCGTTCCAGCAGCACCAGTTCCAGTTGGCTCTCCAGTTCGCGCACTGCCTTGGAGATGGCGGGTTGCGTCAGGTGCAGGTGTTCCGCAGCCCGGGTAAAACTATGCCACTGGGCAACCGCGGCAAAGGCACGCAGATGCTGGAAGTTGATATTCATAACCTATTGTAATCAATATATGAAAATAATCAACTGGAGTTATATTTTGCTTTGGTGCACATTAGACCTGTTCATCCTATTCATAGAACAGGAAGTAATATCGTGCACCCCAAGCCACAGTCCTTGTTTATGGCGCGCCTCCCGGGTCTCCTTCTGGTCGCAGTCGGCAGCAGCGTCGTTCTATGGTTTGCCAACAAGCCGGCCATCCAGCATTTGGGACTCGGCGCACTGACTTTCGCCATTGTGCTGGGCATGGTGCTGGGGAACACCCTGTTCCCAAAGGTGGGTCTTACGTGCAGCAGCGGCGTGGATTATTCCAAAAGTACGCTACTTCGACTGGGGGTCATTCTTTACGGTTTCCGCATCACGTTTCTCCAGATTGCCAGCGTGGGTTGGACTGGTGCCCTGATGGACCTGCTGGTGGTGGCCATGACTTTTGGGCTGACGTTGTTCATCGGCTTGACCTGGCTCAAGATGGATCGCGATACCGTTATCCTGATTGGTGCAGGGAGTTCCATTTGCGGTGCAGCCGCAGTACTGGCGACCGAACCGGTGGTCGGGGGCCATGCCCATAAGGTCTCGGTGGCCATTGCCACGGTCGTGGTTTTTGGCACGCTGTCCACGTTTCTGTATCCGCTGGTGTATCCCTATCTTGGATTCAATGAGGGCGCCTATGGGCTTTATGTGGGATCCACTGTTCATGAGGTGGCTCAGGTGGTTGCGGCCGCAAAAGCAGTGGGCGATCTTGCGGCCAGCAATGCCGTGATCGAAAAAATGTTGCGCGTCATGATGCTGTCGCCCTTCCTGATTTTGCTGTCATTCATACTAAGCCGGTTTTCCGGTGGGCTGGTGTCACACCGTCAAATGCCCGTGATCCCCTGGTTTGCCGTCTGGTTTGTGGTGGTGAGCGGTTTCAATTCGCTCGACTGGGTGCCGCACTGGCTGGTGGAGGGGATTGTTCAGATGGACCTGTTTTTGCTGACCATGGCGATGTTCGCCCTGGGACTGCGCACTTCGGCAGGGGCACTCCGACAGGCTGGGTTAAGACCGCTGGCGCTGGCGGGGATCCTGTTCGTGTTTTTGAGTGTAGGAGGCTACTGGATCAACCGTCTGGTGGGGGTATGAGCTGCGTCAGGAAGTGCCTTTGGCAATAGAATTCTGTTCAACGGCGTAGAGCACGGCCGCTTCGACACGCGAACTGAGATTAAGCTTGTTGAGGATATGTCGCACATGTTGCTTTACGGTGTCGTTGCTGATGCCCAGCGTGCGCGCGATGGCCTTGTTGGTGCTGCCATCGGCCAGAAGTTCGAGGATTTCCTGCTCGCGGTCTGTCAGTTGTTTCAACGAGATCTGATAATCTTCCTTGGTTCCACCTTTCTGAAGAATGCCAATCATCTTCACTGTCATTGAGGGAGCGACGACCATCTCTCCTGCAGCGACGCGACGGATACCGTCAACCACGTCATCCGGCGTCATGTCTTTCAGGAGATAGCCGCGCACACCCGCGCGCAGTGCGGAGGCGAGGTCCGATTCCGTATCACTCATGGTGAGAACGACCACGGGGGTTTGATGCCCGTCCTTGCGGATTTTTTCCAATAACTGGAACCCGTTGATGGGTTCCATGCGCAGATCCATGACAATCAAATCGGGTTTGTGTTCGACCAGTAACGCATCGAGTTCGACCGGACTGTCGGTGGCACCCACCACTTGAAAGCCGTAGTGGCTCGTGAGCAGTTCGGTCAGGCCGCGGCGACACAGGCCGTGATCATCGACCAGGGCAACGCGAATGGGCAAAGGGTCGTTGGTCATGAAGATTCCATTGAAGGGGGGCCCACGGTCAACGTAATTTGCGTACCCACTCCCTCGGCGCTATGAATGTCCAGCGTTGAACCGATGCGTTTGGCGCGTTCCTGCATGATGGTCAAACCGTAGTGGCCTGCAGGTGAGGTGATACTGGACATGCCCATCCCATTGTCCGTGATCTGGAATTTCAGGACATCCCCTTCGAGGGTCGCAATCAGGCGGGCGTGGGTGGCCTGGGAATGCAACACGATGTTATTGAGGGCTTCCCGGATCACGTGGAAAATCTGGAGTTCCTGCTCGAGTGTGAGTTCGGGGTGCATTCCCGGGTGGCGGTACTCAAAAGTGATGGAAGAACGCACCTTCAGTCCGTCAATCAACATTTTAAGTGCATGATGCAACCCGAGGGGATCCATCTGGCTGCGAAAATGGGTGATCAGCTCACGCACCGATTTTTGTCCGGAATCGAGGGCCTCACTGATATCCCCCAGACATTTTTGAACCAGTTCCTCATTTTCGGAGCGGACGGCTTCGGAGAGGACGCTCAGGCGCAGACGGCCATAGAACAGGTTTTGTGACAAGGTGTCGTGAATTTCGTTGGCGATGGCCTGGCGTTCTGCTACAAGGTTCATGCGTTGATTTTCCCGGCTCAGACGGACATTTTCCAAAGACAACCCAATCAACTCGGCGTAAGAACGGAGCAACTGTTCGATGTCGGCACTGATTTTTTGATGCTGCTTGAAAAACAGATTGAACACACCGATGCACTGGCCCCGGAAGTCCAGCGGGACGGCGACGACGCCCTGGCAGCAAGCGCTAAAAAACTCACCTTCCGTGCGCCTGGCGCAGTAAGAGGTGTCGGTGCTGTGAATCATGCCATCCTGAACGGCTTCGCCACAGACCCCGCAATGCAGCGATACGTTGGTTTCGCTGTGGATAAGTTCGGAGGGGAGCCCGGTGCTGGCACCGAGGTATAATTCCAGATCGTCTCTGGAAAGCAGACGAATGGCGCCGGCGCTGGCGCCTGTCATGCGGACGATGGTTTTGAGAAAACCGTTGAGCAGCGTTTCGAGCGGCCTGTCCGGCTCGACAGAGGACAGAACCGTCTTCGATCCGCGCTGAGCGGGCGATTGGTTGGTCATGTCAACGTTGAAATGCGGGTTATTCAAGCCTCTCTCCGACCCCATAACCGTACTATCCGGCTACGCGTGTCTGAGAATAACATACCTGCCCATAATGGTTACAATCATCATTACTGTTGCATTGCACAATACAATTTAAGACGGAGAGTCACCCATGCGGCATTTGTTACCTAAAGCGGCTCAGGAGTTGCTCGCATCTCAACCTGAAGCCGTATTTATCGATGTTCGAAGTGAAATGGAGCACCTGTTTGTAGGGCATCCCGAAGGCTCGGTTCTCGTTCCGTGGATTGATGGACCGGACTGGGAAGTCAATCCGGATTTTGTGGCGCATGTAAAAAAGATGGCCAGTACCGACCGTCCGGTTATCCTGATCTGCCGTTCAGGAAAACGTTCGATCGACGCGGGGCTTGCCTTGGAAAAGGCGGGTCTTAAGAACGTCTACAACGTGCTCCATGGTTTTGAAGGGGATCTCGATGAGCAACACCATAGAAACGCCCAGAACGGGTGGCGTTACGATGGTTTGCCGTGGGCCCAAACTTGAGAAGTCGATGGCGTAGCTCCAATGGGGTATATCCCATAGCCCTTGCGAGCTATAGACGCCGCTGTCGTAATTCAACCTAATGACATCCATGGACGGCGCTTCGACTTGAACCAGGTTGCATGAAAAATTGATCTAAAACTAAAGGGAGATATCACAGCATGCAAGTCGATAAGGAATTGGACGCGCGGGGAATGAATTGCCCGCTTCCCATCCTCAAAACCAAGAAGTCTCTGGCGGACATGACGAGCGGCCAAGTGCTCAAGGTGGTTTCCACTGATTGTGGATCCGTCAAGGACATGCAGGCGTTTTCCAACCAGACAGGAAATGAACTACTCTCCAGCACGGAAGCCAGTGGCGAGTACATTTTTTTGCTCAAGAAAAAATAAACCTGTTTGAGGGAGGTCGTCGTATGAAAAAAATGGCAATCATTGCCACCAAGGGCACGTTGGATATGGCCTATCCGCCTTTTATCCTGGGTTCGACAGCGGCTGCGTTGGGCTATGAAGTCCAGATATTTTTTACCTTCTATGGACTGCAGCTGCTGCGCAAGGATTTGTCCGATGTAAAGATCAGCCCTTTGGCCAATCCCGCCATGCCCATGCCCATTCCGATGCCGGTCATGGTACAGATGCTGCCCGGGATGGAGACCATGGCCACCATGATGATGAAGGACAAGCTCAAGAAGAAGGGCGTCGCCTCCCTGGAAGAACTGCGCAGCCTCTGTCTGGAGGCGGACGTAAAGTTTATCGCTTGCCAGATGACCGTCGATTTGTTTGATTTCAAAAAAAGTGATTTCCTGGAGAACATTGAATTTGGAGGGGCAGCCACGTTCCTGGAGTTTGCGGGCGACACCGATATCTGCCTGTTTGTTTAACCACTGAACTGTCTTTTAGGCGTCGGGAACAATTACAAAGGGGAGAGAGCATGGACAAGCAAAGGGTATTGCTGGCCTGGATGATTGTTGGAGGTTTGGTGTCGCCGCTGGCGCAGGCGACCAATGGCTATTTTGGTATTGGGTACGGTCAGAAATCGATCGGTATGGGCGGCGTGGGCATTGCCTTGCCGCAGGATGCCCTGGCTGCGGCAGCCAATCCGGCAGGCATGGTGATGGTCGGTGACCGGATCGACTTTGGAATGGAGTGGTTCAGACCGACCCGGAGTTCGGAAATTGTGGGAAATGGCGTTCCCGGTGAAACCGGAAGCTATGACGGCAATGCCACCCGCGATTTTTTCATTCCCGAATTTGGCTACAACAAGATGATTAACGATACGACATCGTTGGGCGTTTCGGTGTACGGCAATGGCGGGATGAATACCGATTATTCCGCAAATCCTTTTGGTGGTTTTGGCGGGCAGGGATCCGGAGGGATTAATATGGCCCAGCTGTTCGTGGCGCCCACCTGGTCCATGAAACTTAATCCATCCAATGCCGTTGGCATATCACTTAACCTGGCTTATCAACAATTTAGTGCGAAGGGTGCCCAGCCGTTTGAGGGGATATCATCCAACCCCACAAATCTAACCAATAATGGAACGGATTCTTCCACGGGTTACGGCGCGCGTTTCGGCTGGACGGGGAAGGTCACCCCTGAAGTCACTTTGGGCGCCACTTATCAGACCAAAACCAAGATGGGGAAATTCAACAACTATGCGGGGTTTTTCGCCGGGCAGGGGGCATTCGACGTTCCTGCCAATTATGGTGTGGGGATGGCGATTAAAGCCGCCCCGGCCACCACCTTTGCGTTTGACGTTGAAAGAATCCAATACAGCGGAATTGCGTCTGTGAACAATCCCCTGGTGCTCCCGCCAACGTATCCGCCGCTGGGGAATGACGGGGGTGCCGGTTTTGGCTGGCAGGATATGACCGTCTTCAAACTGGGGGTCAGCCAGGTGATCAGTTCCACCCTGACGCTACGGGCCGGGTTTAACCACAACAATCAACCGATTCCCAACACGCAAACCTTCTTCAACATTCTGGCTCCGGGAGTCGTGGAAGATCACGCCACGCTGGGGGCAACCTGGATTTTACCCAACAAGGCGGAGCTCACCGTGTCTTACATGCATGCCTTCACCAGGACGGTCAATGGCAGCGGTTCGATTCCAGCGAGCTTTGGCGGTGGCAATGCCAATCTCACCATGTATGAGGATTCCATTGGTATTGCCTATGGCTGGTAAGTTCCTGAAAATACTACTGACCACGGCGTTGCTGCTTGGGGTGTCCCTGGCCATGGCTGAGGACACCCTCCTCAAACCGTTTGTGTTGACTTATCGTGGCCCGGGATCAGTGGCTGAAAAAACCACGGCGGTGGAAACTGCTTTGACAGGCAACGGTTTCACCATTGCGGGTCGCTATTCACCCTATCCTGATGCCATGATCGTGGTGGTGACCAGTGATGATTTGAAAGCCAATGCTGCAGCTTCCCCACAGGGTGGGTTCGGGGCAGTGCAGCGCGTGGCTGTCACGCGTGTCAACAATGAAATCCAGGTCAGCACCACCAATCCGGTCTATATGGCCAATGCTTACCGCATGAAGGGCGACCTTCAGGATGTCGCCCGCCAGCTCGAGATGGCGCTGGGGCATGGGGAGGCCTTTGGTGCCAAGGGGATGACGGCTTCCGAGCTGCGCAAGTATCACTATATGTTCGGTATGGAATATTTCACCGACCCAAGTGTGCTGGGCACTTACAAAAGCCACGAGGAAGCCCTCAATGCGGTCGAAAAGGGGCTTGCCGGCAACAAGGTCGGCGTAAGCCGGGTTTATCGGGTGGATATTCCCGGAGGGCAGGAGTCTGTCTTTGGGGTTGGCATGAAGGCGCCAAGCGAAGCCCAGAAATACATGGATGACCGCTTCATCATGAGCGAGATTGATTTTCGTGACATCAAGTCCACGGCGCACCTGCCCTATGAACTTCTGGTTTCCGGC
>JAGWPH010000215.1 GCA_028870615.1 Betaproteobacteria bacterium | reverse complement strand
CTGCGCCAGCATCTGGATGGCGAGACTCGCCACCCCGCCGGTCGCGCCGGTTACGATCACCTTGCCGTTTTCCGGGCGCAATTCATTCTGCTCCAGACGATGAATGGACAGCGCGGCGGCAAAACCCGCCGTGCCGATTGCCATCGCCTCGAACAGCGTCAGCCCCTGCGGCAACGGCACTACCCAGTCGGCTGGAGCGCGCACATATTCGGCAAATCCGCCATCGTGATCCACCCCCATGCCGTAGCCGGTGACGATCACTTCATCGCCCGCCTTGAAGCGCGCATCGGACGAACTGACCACCACACCCGCCACATCCACTCCGCCCACGCAGGGAAAGCGGCGCACCACCTTGCCCGCGCCGGTAGCGGCAAGCGCATCCTTGTAGTTCACACTGGAGTAATGGGTTTGGATGACGACTTCGCCGGAGTCAAGATCGTCCAGCGTCAGCTCGACGAAACGCCCGGCGGATTTGCCGTCTTGTTCGAAGATGCGATAGGCGGAGAATTTATGTGTAGGAAAAGATTTATCTTGCTGCATTATTTGCTGGCTTTGGTAGGGTGCGCTCCGCGCACCAATTGTTTGGTGGTGTGTTGGTGCATGGAATGCACCCTACCTTGTTTGCGGGAGAATAGCAGACAAAATAGTGCGCCAATTTCCGCAGATAGTTGGCGCAGGTTGCCACGGTAGAGCCAAAGGACGCCGCAGATTCCATAAAGCGAGAGCGATGCAAAAAAATTCACCTCGCGCATCAATTCGAGTGCGACTGGGTTCTTGAAGTGCCAATAAAACCAGTAACTTCCGTCAACCGTAAACCACGTTGCGAACAGCATTGCCGGCCAAAGTCGCCACCTTCGCTCTACGATAACGCGAAGACTCCATGGGGCAGTAAGATAAGCTAGGGTCACCATGATCAAGCTGATGGGGATGCCCCAGTCAGGGGCTTCATAGTAGAACGAGCCAAGAATCAATAACGCAATGCCGAGCGCAAGTGTGAAGACCTTTCACGGTCTCGTGTACTCCGCCAGACATAGTGTCGTCTGCGACGGCATGGCCTGCGCGACGATGTCTGCCGCATCAGGGTCAACGCCGTTGCTAGGCTGGTTCCTTCTCGTTTTTCGGAGTGACTTCAATGTAGACCTGTCGTTCTTTTTCAATTGCGTTCGTTGGTATGACAAAATTGATATTGCCCTCTTCACAGAAACGAATTTGTGGCCTCAACAAAATTCGCATACGGCCAGGACTCGATCCCGTTGAACCGTGGAAAGCCAAAAATAAAGAACCACGGAGTAATGGCCCATATTCCAGCAGGACTTGTTTATTAATTCTCCATTCGGCAGTTGGGCATTTCAGTTTTTCATCAAGGAACTGATACAGGAACCAGTTTTTCTGGTTCTCGGAATATGAGTCGATAACGTTCGATGTCAGCATTAAACCGCTTGAGACGTAGTCCAGAAGAGGAAAAACAGGGACGCCAATTTTGGCCATGTCGGCAGCGGCCTTCGGCATCTTGGACAAGGCAATATCCCAGACATCTTTGGTGTTTCTGGATGGATGTAATGCGCTCAGCGTTGCAGCAATTGGAACCGCCTCTGGAGCGTCTTTATCTGGCGCGTCCTTAATGGTTCCAGCACGACATGTATAGCCAGTGCACTTTCTTTGCAGATATCTTCCATCCACTCCCACCAGAATGGCTCAATCAGAGTTATCCCAAATGCCCAGTCATACCGATAGATGCGTTGTTCCTTTGAGCTTTCCTGAGGAAATGTAGTGCTTGAGAAAATGGGATTTTCTTCTCCCTGAAGACTTAAATACCAACGCTGGACACAATTCTTTTTATTTTTTGGCTGGGCTTCGATCTTGGAAGGATCGGAACCCCCGGAAAGAATGTCAATCTGTGGTGAAGTTGTTTTGTAATTTTTGGCAAGAAAGTCGAAGACCTCCCTTTTTATCCGGGTTGCCATAATTTCATCCTCAGTTGTTAAGTAAGCGTGCAGTGCCTAAGCCCCCGCAAAGCCTGCCCTAAACCTGTCGAGGGCTAAGGCAGCATCCTCGCGAGACGAAACCCGAAAAGACCATCATGGCGTGCAGGCTTATACCAGTCGCGAATCGCCGCGCGTCCATACAACGGACGAGATTTCTTCGATCCGCCGCGAAGTACTCGCTTCGCGCCATCCCCTTGCCAAACACTGCCATCAATCGGTGCGCCATTATAACTGTTGTGCCAGCTATCCTCCACCCATTCCCATACGTTGCCGCTCATATCATACAGACCAAATGCGTTCGCCTGCTTGGTAGCTACGGGTCGAGCATTGTAATACCACCCCACGCTGTCCAAGTTATCGCTGCCGCAGTATATATGCTGTCCTCCGGCGCGGCAGGCGTATTCCCATTCCGCTTCACTCGGCAGGCGATATTGTTTGCCGGTCTTGGCGTTGAGTTTCTGGATAAATTCTTGCGCGTCATTCCAACTGACATTATCTACCGGGCAGTCGTTTCCGCAGTCTTTGAAATAATCGCTGGGATTATTGCCCATCACCGCGCGCCACTGACCTTGCGTGACTTCGGTCTTGCCCATCGCAAAGGCGCGACTGATAGTGACGCGGTGCACGGGGCCTTGATCGTCATAATTATACTCATCAGGGGAAGAACCCATATCGAAGCTGCCTGCTGGGATGATGACCATTTCTGGGCACTCCGGGCAGTTTCGAACCTCTTCTGCCAGTTCCGGCCCAGCCACACCTTCCCACTGGTAAATCTTATCCTGCGCTGCACGCGCATCGGGTGCATCAGGCACAAGCAGCAGGTAGCGCTTCATTACGCGCATGGCATCCCAATACCTTTTTGTTTCGCCCAGAATCAGCGCCCGGTTGAAGTGTCCTTCCGGCCACCAAGGGGCGATATCCAGCGCTTTGCCGTAAAGCTCCGCAGCCTTGTCGAATTGCTTTT
>JAGWPH010000214.1 GCA_028870615.1 Betaproteobacteria bacterium | reverse complement strand
TTGTCATCCAGTGGTTCCGGACAACGTTTGCTCTAAAGTCGATCACATCCTGATAGTGAAAGCTGAAGAATACTCGCTTGGCCATTTATGGCTCCTTGACTAGCAGAAATTTAGGTGCTTTTGAAAACTACCCAGATTCGATGTCGATAGGCAACGATTAATAGCTACTGCAATCCGTTACCCCTCCTATTTCAATCAGAGTAGTACCGTTTCCAGTCGCTGCTTCCGCTTTTCCCAATCTGGCATCACCTGACCAAGTAGCCGAAAAAAACTGGCAGCGTGATCGCGGTGCTTGAGGTGACACAAT
Source organism: Betaproteobacteria bacterium (assembly GCA_028870615.1). Classification (GTDB taxonomy): domain Bacteria; phylum Pseudomonadota; class Gammaproteobacteria; order Burkholderiales; family Ferrovaceae; genus JAJZRV01. The sequence goes on along the minus strand of JAGWPH010000214.1, from coordinate 6,354 downwards.
TCGTGGACCACCACATATTCGATGCAAGCGCGAGGTGCCCGAACTAGATTAGCATTCAGCGTCATCGTACCGGCCTGCGACAGGCTGCCCCAGCGCGACTGCATTGCCCGCACGATCAGGCGTGGCTGCTGGTACCTCTTGAAACGGGGTAGAAATTCATCCAGCACATCCATGAAAACCCGCCGGGCATGGTCCAGATACCAGCGGTGCAGCAGTGATTTCACCCGTTCAGGATCAGGTTTGCCTGGCAGTGTCAGCACCAGATGGCCTCGGTTCATCTTCACAGCCGCCGATGTCCCGGCCACGACCTTTAGCCGATACTGCCGTCCGAGGTAGAGATGGGTCTCCCCACTCACATACTGCCGCGCTGGCGTCCTCGGGCTGTAACGCTGAAAGTTGGTCAGTTGCTTGCTAATCCAGGGAGCACGCTTGCCGACTCTGGCCTGGATGGTGTCAAGATCACAATCAGCTGGGGCGCGAACGACTACGGACAGGTCGGGGTGCACCTCGATTCCAAGCGTGTGTCGCGTCGCCAGGAATAGAATTTCGTAACTGATGATTTCAGTGCCGAAGACGATCTCTTGCCTCATGGTCTTCACGTCGGCATCCGGTACCTGGCCAATTGCATCGAGCGGCCGATGATTTCGTCCATCTCTTCGGTGGTCAGGGGGATGCCTCGCTCACCCCGGATTTTGTCATAGAGATAGTCATCCATCTCGTTCATTGTCCGGCGCTGCGCATCCAGGTTGTCCCAAAATCCCACGACACGGTTTCGCTCAATGATGCCCCAAATGCTGACCGCCGCATCTGCTGCCACCTCCCTTGCCTGCGTGGCATCCGCTACATGCCGGCCAAAATAAGGCTCCAGGACACCGAAACAGGCAATGGCATGATCATTACCGTGCAGGACAGATGGCACATCATCAGGTTTGCGGTTAACCACCGCATCCTTGATATCACTCGCCTGCTTCAGATACTCCAGATCGGAAATCCGCCCGGCACGGTAGTCATCGATGGCCTGCTGGATCAACTTGGAAAATTTCTCAAAAAAGGCAGGATCTTCATTCAAATGCTCAGTGATGGCACGCTTGGTGGCGTGGGCGATCATGTCCGCCTTGGCGGCAGTCGGTTTGCCCTGCCCTTGATCCTCAACGACTTGCTGGAAGGCCACGCTATCGAAAATATTGACCGGTTCGTTGAGCTTCAGCACTTCGTTGGCCGAGATGTGGGTATCAAGGAGTTTCTGAATCTTCGGTTCGTAGTCCCGGTAATCGATGGACTCTGCATAGCGCAATTTCACCGCCGCCTTCAGATTGGTAAAGCGCTTGAGGTCGGCCTTGTAACTCTTGAGGCGATTCTCCGGTGTTGTGGTGATGAATTCCTCGGAGGACATGGCAATGGCCAGCGTCTTGGCGTAGGCCAAAAGACACTCGTAGAAGTTCCCGCGGATTTTTTCGTCGGCCAGCAGTTGCTCAAAGGCCTCCTCATCTTTCCGGTTGGCCACGGTCTTGAACACATCCCACAACTCGGCATGGCGCTGCGGTAGTTGGCGCACCATGTCGTTGATACTAGTCAGGGCTCCGGCAAGATCCCCTTCCTCGAATCCCTCCAGCGCGCTGTAGGTCGTCAACGCCTGATCAAGCTCCCCGAGGATGCCAGCGTAGTCAATGATGTAGCCAAACTCCTTGGGCTTGACCCCCTCGTCATCGTCATAAAGACGATTTACGCGAGCAATGGCTTGCAGCAGGGTGTGTTCCTTGAGGTTGCGAGTAAGGTACAGCACCGTGTTGCGCGGTGCATCAAACCCAGTCAGCAACTTGCTGACCACAATGAGAATCTCCGGGTCACTACTGTGCTTGAAGTTGTTGATGATCCGGGTCTCATAGGCCTCGGCATCGCCAAAACGCTTCATCATGCGCTGCCAGAAGGCTACCACTTCATCCGTGGATTCTTCGTCATTCACATCATCGAAGCCTTCGCGCTCGTCGGGGGCAGAGATGATAACTTCACTGGTCACCTCGCCGATGTCATCCAGAAAAGCCTTGTATTTCAGGGCTGCCGCCTTGGAAGGCGCCACCAGTTGCGCCTTGAAGCCTGTGCCCTGCCAGTTCTGCTGAAAATGCGCGCTGATGTCGAAAGCGCGCATGTAAATAACCTGGTCGGTCTTGTTGAGCGTTTCCGCCCGCGCGTATTTTTTCTTCAGGTCAGCTCTCTGTGCTGGTGTCAGCCCCTCGGTGTGACGCTCGAACCAGATGTCGATCGCCGCCTTGTTCTGCTCGATCTCCACCAGCCGCCCCTCGTAGAGCAAGGGCACGATGGCGCCGTCGGTCACCGCTTGGTTGATGGCATAGGTGTGGATGATGCCGCCGAAGCGCATCACATCGCTTTTTTCGCGTTTCAGCAAGGGCGTACCGGTAAAGCCGATGTAGCAGGCGTTAGGGAACATCTGCCGCATCCGTGCGGCAAACATGCCCAGTTGCGTGCGCTGGGTTTCATCCACCAGCACAAAGATTTCCGTGGATTCGTCCTGGAACTTGCGAGTGGACAAGGCCTTATCGAACTTGTGAATCAGCGTGGTCACGATGTGCGCCTTGTGTTCGGCCACCAATTCCACTAGATGCCGCCCCGATTCGGCCCGGTCTGGCGTCAGGCCGCAAGCCGCGAAGGTGTTCCCGAGTTGCTTGTCGAGATCGACCCGGTCCGTGACCAGCACGATGCGCGGCGTTCTGATATCGAGATCCAGCACCAGTGCCTTTGCCAGCATCACCATAGTCAGCGACTTACCCGAGCCCTGGGTGTGCCAGACAATGCCGCCGACCCGTCGCCCCGTATCATCCCGCTGCTTCACCCGCCCCAGAATGCGTTCAACCGCGAAGAACTGCTGGTAGCGGGCAATTTTGCGCCGCCCCCCATCGAATACCGTGAACAGCAGCGCCATGCGTAGCAGGCGCTCGGGTCGGCATAGGGCATAAATCGTGCGGTCCTGTTCAGTGAGTGCGCGGCGTATCAGGTATTCAGCATCGGGTTCGCGGACACCGAAACCTTCGGCCAGCAACTCATAGAGCCCCGCTTTGGCCTCCTGCGGCAAGGGTTTGTCCAGCACTGCGCGCAAAGCCGCACCATCCTCATCCTTCTCTTCCCGCTCCTCGTGCCACACTGACCAATACTTGGCCGCCGTGCCCACGGTGGCATATTTACAATGGTTCTTGTTGGTGCCAATCACCAGTTGGGCATAGGTAAACAACGTCGGGATGTACTCGTCGCGCTGGTTGCGAATCATTTGAGACACGGCCTGCTCCACCTCGGTCTTGGGCGATTTGCACTCGATCACCGCGAAGGGGATGCCATTGACAAACAGCACGATGTCTGGCCGCGCAGTCTCGTGACTGCGGGTGCGCTCCACCGAAAATTCAGCGGTGACATGGTAGACGTTGTTCTCTGGATTCTTCCAGTCGATGTAGTTGAGGGTGAAGCTGCGCACATCCCCCTCTACCGACTGCTCCAGCGCCACCCCCAGGGTCAGCAGGTCATAGACTGATTCATTGGTTTTGAGCAGACCGTCATACTTGACGTTCTTCAGCCGCTGTATAGCGCTCTGGATATTCTCCTCACTGAAAAGATAATTGCTGCCCTTGTGTTGGATGCGGTTAATGCGCTTGAGGTTGTCGCGCAGTACCTCCTCCAGCAGCACATTGGAAAGCCGACCACCGCGCATGACCAGCGCCTGCTCCGGGGTAAGGTAGCGATACCCCAGATTGATGAGCAATTGCAGCGCCGGGATCTGAGAGAGGTGTTTCTCGTCAAAACGGAAGCTGCTCATGTGGCCACCTCGTTGCCTTTTGCCGGGACACGCCACTGGCCGGTGAGGAGTTTTTGCATCAGGCCGCGTTTCTGCTCCTTCAGTTTCTCAACATAAGCACAAAGGGTCGAAATTTCCTCGCGCAATGCGCTGAGGTAGCGGGCGATGCCGGACTGGGTTGTGAGATCGGGCAGGATGACTGTAAACGCCTCGATATCTGATTTTTGAATGTTCGGTAACCCGGAGCCAACCCGCAATGCCATGAGGCGGGTTTGTTTACCTTTCAGAAAATGAAAGAGATAGTGGACATCGACGTTTTTCGCCAGATTCTTGAGCGCGTAACAGTGGCCGCCGCACCAGAAGTTTTCGCAGTTAAAGGACACGAAGCCACACGAGTTACCGCCCTCGCTGACCGTGATCGTGTTGGCTTCGCAATTCCATTCTGTCGTCCGACCAGACGGTTTGATACCACCATTGAGTGCGTAGTAGGCGCCGTCCTCGACCATCGCATCCTTGTTGAGCTGTTGGCCCTTCCAGACCGTTGCGATGTCCGCTAACTCCACCTTTTGCCATGTGCCACTGCGATTCCGCTCGGGAAATTCGTGGGCGAAGGAACCGACGTGGCCGTGTGGATGATGACCACGGCTGATGAGGCGCGAGAGTTCGTGAGTGCAGTACCTTTCCTTGGCCGCAATCAGTTGTTCGGTTTTCTCAATGGCGGAGTTCCATTCGGCAAGAACGCGAGTTGCATTACGCTGTTGATCAACGGGAATGCTTGGTACCGGGAAATCGGCGACATCACCCTTTGTGATGTTCGGGTCTTTGCGGCTACTGCCGGCAAAGCGTTTCCAGTAATCAACGCGAAAGTTCAACCACTCAAGCAGAAACGCAGGATCAAGCTTATGGGTGTCTGGGAGAATCGCAGTCAGTGCCTGATTGATTGCGCTGTCATTCAACAGTAGGCCTGTTCTACCGATCTGATTGAAACCACCATACATGGCCACCAGTACCGCGTTTGCAGGAACAATCTTGCAGGACGATTCATCCAGCCCAAGTTCAGTCAGTGTCTCTTCGGTCTCAGCAATCAAACCATTGTTGAGGTCTGTGGTCTTCACCCAAGGGATATTGCCGCCGAAGTACTGAGGTTTCGCACGTAAAGGCGTACTCCCTCCCGTGAAGGTCGCCACTTCCTCAAGGCGGACCAAGCGCTGAGCCGAGCTCATTTCTTCTTCCCCCGCCCCTTGCCCGCGGGCTTTTCCGCTAGCGGTTTTCGATTGGCTTTGGGGTTACGGGTTCGTCCTCGGACCGTTTCTATTTTGGAAACGGTTGCTGTGTCACTAATCTTGTTTCCCTCTGTTTGAACTACAGAGGAATTCTCGGTAGTTGCCACCTGCGTCGTTTCGGGCGGACTCAGATAATTCTGCCGGCTAATCACCGGCACGCCGGTCTTAGCTTCCAGTTCCTTGCGGGCATTGCCGGCAACAGCGCCACCTTCTTTTGCGGCACTACGGTTTCCAGCGAAACCCTGCGCATTTTTCCGGCGGGCAATCTCGGTGGTACCAGCTTCGCCGAGCATAGTGAAGATCAATTCCAGGTCGGTCATGTGGTCGCGCAAGTTGTTACCAGGCTTGACCTGATCCAGCCCCTTGATTTTTTTATGGGCTCCGGGGGTGACGCCGAAGGTGGCGCGTGCAATCTCGGCGGTAAGGATGGAGTATTCGCGGCCTTCGGCGACGCCGCGTGCTTTCCACTCGTCGGTCAGCGCTCCCCGGATGGCGATGGCGCGCATGCGTTTTTCGACCCAGTCCTTGGGGTAGCCCTTGGCTTCGTAGAGTTCGCGGGCACGAGTGCTGGCCAGTTCCGGGTCTTCGATTTCCTTGACGCGCTCGTAGCCGACCTGCGCCAGCCAGAGTTTGAAGGGTTCGGCTTTGGGTGAAGGGATAGACTGGATGATTCGGAAAATACCTTCGGTGTTGGCGCAATTTCCGCTTTGCATGCCGCCCCCGGTTTCCAGACGAAGGGGGGTGACAAGTTGTCCCCACCCTTGCGACAACTCCTTGTCCCGCAATCGCATTTTCTTAATATAGTCAGTCGGATTGGGGCTGTCCGTGAGCACAGCCACCACATCCTGAACAGAAAACCACCATTCATTTTTGTGCCATGCCCGGCGTACTGATTTTTCCTGGAAGATGACAATACGGTCCTCGGCATGTACCACGGGTATCGTAGATTTCTTGCTCATACGCCCAACTCCTTAAGATAGGCTTTCATCTTGGCCCGCACTTCGGCCAATTCGCCTTCCAAGCGCTCGATTTCCCGCTCCACGGCGGCCACATCGATTTCTTCCTCTTCCTCGAAGGTATCCACGTAACGCGGAATATTGAGATTGAAGTTGTTCTCGGCGATCTCGGCCAGCGTAGCGACATAGGCATATTTTTCGACGTTCTGCCGTGCATCGAAAGTGGCAACGATTTTATCCAGGTGCGAGTCGAGCAGCGCGTTCTGAGTCTTGGCGGCCTGAAAATCTCGGCTGGCATCGATGAACAGGACATCAC
>JAGWPH010000023.1 GCA_028870615.1 Betaproteobacteria bacterium | reverse complement strand
CCCCAACTGGATACGTAAAGGAGCGCTTATCATGATGACTTTGATCATCACCGGCTGCGCCACCAATTTTGTCGCGCCAAAATTCATCAGCCACGACAACCCCTACTTCGAATCAGGTGACCTCAATAACCGCGGCTACAAGCAGGAGGAAGCCACGCAATTCATCGAGTTTTGCGTGGACCTCGACAATCAGGACGACCGCTATAAAAGTGAACAGGATAATCAGTTGCCCGATCCTGCCCTTGGCGCAAAAATTGACAAGAGGCTTTGGGATCCCACCCCAATCTATGACAGCCGTTTAAAAGTGGCTGAGGATGTGTACCGCTATATCCACACACCCAACAACCGCACCGCGTACGACGAACACTGGTCCAAGCTGTATGAGGAAATCGCGCGCAAGGCGAATCAAGTCTCGCCCCAGTGGAACACGCAATCAGTTGCGAAGAACCCGAACCTAAATGGATTCGGTCCATGGCAGAATGCTTGGACGCTGTACAAGGGGCGTGGTTCAAATGAAAACGCATATGCCATCGCGATACGCGGCACGGTCCTCTCTAACAGGCCGAGTGTAGTGGAAGACGCAATACTCAACCCGGTCGAGGCGCAAGGTTTTTTGGATCCGAACCTGAATTTTGCCGGTGTTTCTGACGCCTCGCTGCACGGGGGCTTCGCGCACGCAACGCTTACGCTGATGCTGGACAACCGCTACGGCGTGCTGCATGTGCTGCGCGATGAAGGCAAGGTTCCGGATGGCGCGAAAATCTTCATCATCGGTCACAGCCAGGGCGCATCAATGGCCACCATGGCCCATGCCTTCATGCACTACGCATTGCGCCATGATATGAAAATAGACCCAGTCAATCCTGTCTTCAAGCTGCAAAACGCAGGGTACCGTTTAAAATCCTACGGCTTCGCGCAACCAAAGCCAGGCAACTACACATTTGCCTCGGATTTTGCACGGATTACGCAACGAAGCGAAAACGCCATCATCATCAACAACGCTATTGACCCTGTACCTAAGATCCCGCCTACGCTGCAAACCTTGGCGGACCTTGATTCGGACGTAACGGGGCCTACCCTGGGCGCAAAGGTGTACCGGGGTATTGCGGGAATCGGCGCGTGGATTCGCCACTTGTTCGCGACTGAGGGCGAAAAGAAAGTCCGCAACAGCGCGGAAGGCTATGGCTATTTCTATAACTACCCGACGATCAAAATAGAGGGGAAGAACGAGAGGACGGGCTCGTCGTGGGATTTCGTGCCGGCGGGCCGGGTGATCATGGTTTACGGGAGCATTCCAACTGACCCGAAGAAGCAGCAGGACATGTTTTATCAGCACCATGCGACGACCTATCGTGAGCTAATTCATTTGCAGCTACCTCCATAGAAAAAGCCGCTATGAAACATATTAACCAGAGCATGGGGCAAGCAAATGCTGAAATTCGCCAGCGAAGGTTTGGATGGGTAAAACTTGTGACTTCGGCTATCAGCAAGATCAAAGACCTTAAAGGCAATACTACCGATCGGTGTGGGGAGATACCAAAAGGCTATCCGTTCTATCTCTGGTTCAAAGAGGATGGATACAACAACTTGAGCAATTGGGTCGAGAAGGCCGCGCAACTTGCTGGGTGCTGATGCATATCCGCTCTTCGTAGGCAGGCAGTGCCATCAAACCTCTGAGTTGTCAGTTTTCGGTTCGATAGCCGTCATCCAGCGTTATAAACATCGCTGTCTGCAAAGGCCGAATTGCAGCAAGTCGGCCATAGCGGCCATGGTGTCTGATCAATCCAATTTCTGCTTCCGACCGATTCTGTTGAAAAACTCTTTTTCTGAGCGTCATCGAAAAATTATAACGTCTACACTCAATCCATTTAATTTTTACTCGGGAGGGGATGCTGAAACCGGTCAAAATCCCTCTACAAGCATCTTGGTTGATCTGTGAGCAAAATTTGATTTGACTCAATGAGGTAAATGGTTTCAGGAAAAATTACGCTGATACCAGAAAATGAGTTTTTCAACAGAATCGACCCATTCCTGCCGGTCGAGTTGCTCAGAAACGGCCGAGATCATGGGCATTATAGAAGTTGAACGAAACATTGTCGTTTTGCTTCCATGCGGTCATTAGACGATAGTATGTTCGCCACCCTCGACAATGTGCAGACGAGCCCACGACAGAAGCGAGGCCAGACGCTCACCGACGCAGGCAGGGCTGATAGGATCGGAACCACCCCACAGTAGAAGAGTGGGAATGAGTATTGTCGGCAGCTTTGCCGATAAGTCTTCTTGGTAGGTAGAGAACCACCGGGAAAGCTGCGGGTTGGATTCATGAAATGAGGGTCGCCAGTCCTGCCCACCGAGCGCTACAACATTGATACCGCCAGAGGTAGCAGCCAATACCAAATGCGTGATGAGTTCAGGCCTCTCAAGCGCAACCCGGACTGCAATTGCGCCGCCCATCGACTGGGCAACAAGCGCCGTGGGTCGATTGATTTTGGTGGTAACCATCCCAACCAGATCATCGATGCCGTTTACGTGCGGGTCAGATGGAATGGAACCGAAGCCAGGCCACCCAATATGCCTCTTAGGTGCGGGATGGGAAAGCAAATTTGCCACAGGCTCCCAGAGCTAAGTTCTACCCAACGCACCGGGGAGAAAAAGTATTTGCGATGGCACAGCAGATGATTTCATGTGAGGGCCCAACGTGCCGAATAAAATTTAGACTCCACGCGCGCCGCTCACTCTCGAATCTCCGGCGCAGGCAGTTCCTTGAATTTCTCGGGAACATGGGTGCCGTCGATGTGCTTTTTACCCCACTCGCGCATCGCGAGCAGCACCGGGCCCAGGTCAGCGCCGCAGCGGGTCAGGTAATATTCCGCGCGCGGCGGATTGTCCTGGTAGTACTCCTTCACCACCAGACCCCCTGCCTCCAGCCGCTTGAGGCGTTCGGCCAAGATATTGGTCGGGATTGCCTCGGGTGAGGCTTCGAATTCCCCATAGCGATGCTTGCCCAGGAACAGATCTCGGATCACCAGCAGCGTCCATTTGTCGCCCACGATGTCCAGCGCGCTCGCGATTGGACAGAAGGAACGAAAGTCTTCTGGAGCAGTTTTTTTCTGGCCGGATTTCTTCATTCCAGCCACTTTAATCGAATAACTTGCCATTTGCAAGTCACTTGCGTAACATGCAACTTGCATATTGCAAGTCACTATAGGAGAAATCATGCCAGTTCAAGGAGAACACTACACTCTCGACCAGATCGGGCCATTGGAAAATCTGGGGCAGCACAATTATCGCGGCGTGCCCGGCAAGCGCTTCATCGGCGACGATCTCGGCCTGACTGGCTGCGAGGCATCACTCAACCGCTTACCCGCCGGCCGTGGCACGCCATTCGTTCATGCCCACAAGAAGAACGAGGAGTTGTATATCGTGCTACGTGGCAGCGGCTTCTTTTATGTGGATGGCGAGGAATTTCCCGTCTGCGAAGGCAGCATGGTACGCGTCGCCCCGAATGGTGCGCGCGTCATTACGGCAGGTAGTGAAGACCTGTATTTCATCTGTATTCAGGCTGAGGCCAACAGCCTGACGCAGGCCACTTTGGAGGATGGTTACTCCGTCGACGTGCGCGCTTCTTGGATGAAGGATTGAGCGCTGCCAGTCCCACAATCTACACAGCGTAAGTTATGTCAATCGACCGCTTTCGGGCTCGTGCCCAACTGTCTGCAATATGGCAAACTTTGCGTAATGCCGCTGCCGGCCAGGAGCAGCCTGTCTAGGATTTTCCCCATAGCAGTCAGTTAGTCACGTGGAAGCCTCTGACGCACACCAGAATTATCGATCCGTATTATTATGGAAATGCGAATAGACGATCACAAAATTCAGCGTAGGAATTAAAT
>JAGWPH010000022.1 GCA_028870615.1 Betaproteobacteria bacterium | reverse complement strand
CTAGTTTGCAGGCTTGTTCTTGTCAAGCCACCTGCTCGTCGTCAGCATCTTCTGTCGCTGCCTCCCCCAACTCGAGTCCGGTCCCTAGCCCCAAGCCTGGGTTGCGCTTGTTGCGCCGGGCATTGTGATAGGCGAGACCAGTCCCCGCGGGAATCAAGCGTCCCACGATGACGTTTTCCTTGAGTCCACGCAACTCGTCGCGCTTGCCCATGATCGCGGCCTCAGTCAGCACACGGGTGGTTTCCTGGAAGGAAGCTGCCGAAATGAATGAATCTGTGGACAATGATGCCTTGGTAATACCCAACAGAATGTTCTCGAAGACTGCCGGTCGGTTGTTATTGGCAACGACCTTCTCGTTCTCCTGAAGAATTTCTGCGCGCTCAACCTGTTCACCGGGAATAAACCGTGTGTCCCCCGAATCCAGGACCTGAACCCGACGAAGCATCTGACGCACGATCACTTCGATGTGCTTGTCATTGATCTTTACCCCCTGCAGGCGGTAGACATCCTGCACTTCATCAGTAATGTAGCGGGCCAACGCCTCGATCCCCAGGAGCCGCAGAATATCGTGGGGGTCAGCCGGGCCGTCCACGATCATCTCGCCCTTGTTAACGATCTGGCCATCATGCACCGTGACATGTTTATCCTTCGGAATCAGATAGTCATGGGCCACACCATCCATGTCGGTAATCACCAGGCGCTGTTTGCCTTTGGTGTCTTTGCCGAAAGATATCGTGCCGGTGATTTCGGCCAGCAAACCTGCATCTTTCGGTGACCGCGCTTCGAACAGTTCGGCAACCCGCGGCAAACCTCCGGTAATGTCGCGAGTCTTGGAAGACTCCTGGGAAATCCGGGCCAGCACCTCACCCACGCTCACCGCCTGTCCGTTTTTGACGGTGATAATGGCACCGATCTGGAAGGTAATATTCACCAACTGGTCTGTTCCGGCCAGTTTGATTTCCTTGCCCTTGTCGTCCAGCAGTTTGACCTGCGGGCGCAAACCCTTGGTCTGCATACTGGCGCGGCGCTTTGGATCGATTACCACCAACGTGGACAATCCGGTGACCTCGTCGATCTGTTTGGCCACGGTAACCCCTTCCTCCACGTTCTCGAACCGAATTTCTCCGGAGTATTCCGTGATGATCGGACGCGTATGGGGATCCCAGCTCGCCAACATCTGTCCCGCCTTGACCTTATGGCCATCCTGGATCAGCAACGTTCCACCGTAGGGCACTTTGTGCCGCTCGCGCTCGCGCCCACTGTCTTCAGTAATGATCACTTCACCACCACGGGAAATGGCAATCTGTTCGTTGCGTGAATTGGTGACATAACGCATACCCGGCGAAAAACGCACCACTCCGTTGGACTTGCTTTCCACTTGGCTGATTACAGCCGCACGAGAAGCAGCGCCACCGATGTGGAATGTGCGCATAGTCAACTGTGTGCCAGGTTCTCCAATGGACTGTGCAGAAATCACACCCACCGCTTCACCCACGTTGACGAGCCCGCCACGACCCAAATCGCGACCATAACACTGTGCGCAAAGCCCATAGCGTGTCTCGCAAGTAAGCGGAGTACGAACCTTGACTTCGTCAATACTGACAGTCTCGACAAGATCCACAGCGTCTTCATCCAGCAACGCGCCTGCAGGAATCAAAACATCCCCGCTTTCGGGGTGGACCAGATCCAGTGCAGTAACGCGACCCAGAATCCGGTCACGCAACGGTTCGACCACTTCACCGCCTTCCACCAATGCTTTCAGAATCATGCCCTGCTGGGTGCCACAATCCTGTTCAATCACCACCAGGTCCTGGGTGACATCCACCAAGCGGCGCGTCAGGTACCCAGAGTTGGCTGTCTTGAGCGCAGTATCTGCCAAACCTTTCCGGGCGCCGTGTGTGGAGATAAAGTACTGCAACACATTCAACCCTTCTCGGAAATTGGCCGTGATGGGCGTCTCAATGATGGAACCGTCCGGTTTAGCCATCAGGCCACGCATTCCTGCCAACTGACGGATTTGTGCAGCGGAACCCCGTGCTCCGGAATCAGCCATCATATAGATGGCGTTGAAAGATTCCTGGGTGGTTTCCTTGCCCGCCCTGTCAATGACCGGCTCACGCCCCAATTGATCCATCATGGCCTTGGCCACTTGATCTCCGGCACGACCCCAGATATCTACCACCTTGTTATATCGTTCACCTTGAGTGACAAGACCCGAAGTGTATTGCGCCTCGATTTCCTTGACCTCGGCCTCGGCGGATCCAATGATGGTTTCCTTTTCTTGCGGCACCAGCATATCGTCCACGCAAATCGATATACCGGCCCGGGTTGCCATGGCAAACCCGGAGTACATCAGACGATCGGCAAAAATTACGGCTTCGCGAATCCCGCAACGTCGGAAAGCAGCGTTGATCAATCGTGAGATCTCTTTCTTCTTGAGTGCCTTATTGATCAATGAGAAAGGCAACCCTTCCGGCAGGATCTCCGAAAGCATGGCGCGGCCCACGGTTGTTTCATAACGCGTGATCTTTTCCACGCGTCCGCCCTCGGGGTCGCGCACATATTCCTTGAGACGTACCATAATCTTGGCGGTAACATCCACCTGCCGTGTGTCGAAAGCCCGAACCACTTCCTCCACGTCGGCAAAATGCATCCCTTCACCGCGTGCGTTGACCCGCTCTCGGGTAATGTAATACAGACCCAACACGATATCCTGCGACGGCACGATGATGGGGTCACCGTTTGCGGGCGAAAGTACGTTATTGGAAGACAACATCAACGTTCGTGCTTCCATTTGCGCTTCGATTGACAAAGGAACATGAACCGCCATCTGGTCACCGT
>JAGWPH010000021.1 GCA_028870615.1 Betaproteobacteria bacterium | reverse complement strand
GCTCGAAGAGCTGTCACGCAACATTTCCCATGGGCTGGAACGGATCTTTCTGCAGCGCCGTCTTGTCCATGAGCAGGACAAACAACGCTACCTCACCATCCACGATGCCCTCACCGGATTGCCCAACCGGCTGGCACTCGATCAGCACCTCCCGGGAGCCCTGGCGCGCGCACGCAAGGACCAAACCCTGTTGGCAGTGTGTCTTGCTGACATCGATGATTTCAAGGCCATCAACGACGCCCATGGCATGGAGGAGGGTGATCGGCTACTCAAGATTGTGGCGCAGCGGTTGCGCTCTGCGTTGCGCGACACGGATCTTGTGGCACGTTCGGGCGGGGATGAATTTGTGCTGGTGATCGAGGGCTTGCTGCGCTATGAAGATCTTTTTCCGCGTCTCGCGCGCATCCATGAATTTCTCTCTACCGAAATTGAGTTGCCAGACGCCCATCGCGTCACGGTGCAGATATCCCTGGGGCTGACCTTCTATCCCAACGATGGTGGGGATGGCGGCCTGTTGATGCGCCATGCGTTTGAGGCCATGTATGGTCTCAAGGCACATAAAGGAGCACGCAGTAGCTGGTGGCAGATTTGGGGGGAAGGAAACTTGATCGCTTCACCGGCTCAAGTGCCCAGTATCGAGCCTTATGGTACAGAGGCTGCAGCGCTATTGGCCCCGTTGCAAGACGCCCTGTCTCCGCTGGCCCATGATTTTGTGGAGAGACTCCATTCGGATTGGGTCGGTCGCGCCACGATTGCCACACTTCTGGAGCGCCTTGATTCCGAAGATCTGGCGGTGCAGATGGCTCGCCTGGAGCGACACATCCTGATGCTGCAGCGTGCCGATCTGACCGAAGACATGCACCGCGGTTTTGCCGAAGCCCTGGGTCGTGTCAATACGCTGGTGGGCCTCGATCTCACGGCGCTGATCGAAGCCATCCAGACCTATCAGAATCAAGTCGAGCACCGGTTGCATGAATTGCAGGGCATGCGGCTTTCAGAAAAGCAGCGGGTGATGGATGTCATCGCTGGGCGCCTGCGCGTCGAACTGCAAAGCCAGATCCGCGCCCTGCAGCAACTGATGGTGCAGCGGCAATCCTGGCTGGCTCAACAATCCCTGCGCCTGTCGCATGCCACCAGTTGGGTGGACACCTGTCGGGAGTTTCTTGAATCCATTACCGAGTTACAAGGCTGTATTGCCGCTACCATTAATCGGCCGGACACCTCTGGAAAGCTGGTGTATGAATTCAAAACGATCGTGCTGGAGCGCTACCTCAATGATCTTGAGGCTGCGGGCGTGGTGCCACATCTCGTGCATGCTCAGGACGGCCAGTCCCTTCGCCCTGCACATATGCGCATCTGGCAGACGGAGCAGATCGAAACCAATGCGAGCTATGCCACCGAGCGCCATTTGTCCCATCTGCGAGAATCTGCGCACAACTCGGAGATTCGAAGCGCCGTATTTGTGCCGATCACCGACGGTCAGGGTCGCATTGCTGCGGCTCTGGGGGTATTTGGGCACCATCCTGGTCAGTTCGAGTCGGCCGAAACCCAGCTGTTCTTTCAATCCATCGGCCATTTGCTCAGCCAAGCCAGGCAGCGTTTATATCGACCCAATCTTGTTTACCAATCGGCGGATCAACGGCGCATGTTTCGCCGTATTCTTGAAAACGATGGACTGATGATGGAGTATCAGCCCATTGTGGATCTTACGACCGGTAAACCGACCAAAGTTGAAGCCCTGGCCCGCTTGAAGATGGCGGACGGCACCCTGGCCAGCCCTGCAATCTTTCTGTCCGGATTTGGAACACGCGAACTGGTGCTTCTGTTTCAAAGAGGCCTGGATCAGGCGCTCGCTCATCTGTCTCAGCTGAGGCGGTATCCGGACCTGATCGTCTCACTGAATCTGCCCCCAGCAGTGCTGATTGAGGCAGAATGCGCGCAATGGGTGGAACAGGCATTGCAGCGCCAGGGCATTCCGGCACGACGGCTGGAACTTGA
This sequence comes from Betaproteobacteria bacterium, assembly GCA_028870615.1. GTDB lineage: Bacteria > Pseudomonadota > Gammaproteobacteria > Burkholderiales > Ferrovaceae > JAJZRV01. Next base: position 8,669 of record JAGWPH010000021.1, on the reverse strand, counting down.
AGTACTGGAAGATGCAGAATTTCATGATCTCGAAGCGGCCCGTGTCACCCTGGTGACCTTGGCGGCACAGGGAGTACACCTTGTGATGGATGACCTCGGTGCCGGCTACAGCTCCTTGTTGCGCCTGCGCCATTTGCCCTTTAGCACCGTCAAGATTGACCAGGGGCTGGTTCGCGAAATCGCCAAGGATCCTGAGCGGGTGATTGACTTCGTTTCCGGCCTGGTGCGCCTGGCCAAAAGCCTCAAGCTGCGCGTCATCGTAGAAGGCCTGGAGAATCCTGAACTGGTGGAGGTGGCAAGCCTTCTGGGTGCGGATGAAGGGCAGGGTTATGCACTGTCCAGGCCCTTGCCGGCTGCGGCTTTGGCCCCCTGGCTCGCGAGCTTTCACTGGATCGTACCCCATGACAATCCAGTCACTCCGCTGGGTCGACTTGCGTTGCAGAAAAGAGGTTACTGATTATGCGGTTTATCACAGCACCACTGTTTCGAGCTTATCGCAAGATGCTTCCACCGATGTCCGATACCGAGCGCGAGGCGCTGGAAGCGGGTACCGTGGGCTGGGAGGGTGAGCTGTTTCGCGGGCATCCCAATTGGCAAAAACTGCTGGATCTCCCAGCACCCCGCCTCACCCCCGAGGAGCAACATTTTTTGGATCATGAGGCCAACGAAGCCTGCCGCATGGTGGACGATTGGCGGGTTACCCAGAGCGATTTCGACCTTTCTCCAGCCACCTGGCAGTACCTCAAGGAACAGGGATTTCTTGGCCTGATTATCCCCAAGCGGTATGGTGGCCAGGCGTTTTCGGCTTTCGCTCATTCCCAGATCATTACCCGGTTGTCCACGCGCAGCTCGGCCCTCGCAGTGACGGTCATGGTGCCCAATTCGCTGGGGCCTGGCGAGCTGTTGCTGCACTATGGCACCGAAGACCAAAAAAATTATTACCTGCCGCGGCTGGCGCGCGGAGAAGAAATCCCCGCGTTTGCCCTCACCAGCCCCTGGGCCGGATCGGATGCGGCAGCCATTCCGGACTTCGGCGTGGTGTGCAAAGGGCCATGGCAAGGACGCGAGGTTCTTGGCATGCGCGTGACCTGGGACAAGCGCTACATCACGCTGGCCCCGGTGTGCACCCTGCTGGGGTTGGCGTTTCGACTGTTCGACCCGGAGGGACTGCTCGGCCCAACGCACGAGATCGGGATCACCTGTGCCCTGGTGCCTCACGATCATCCCGGGGTGGACATCGGGCGCCGGCATTTTCCGCTCAACGCCATGTTCATGAACGGGCCGACGCGCGGCCATGAAGTTTTCATGCCACTTGATTTCATCATTGGCGGCGCTGCCATGGCAGGGCAAGGCTGGCGCATGCTGATGGAAAGTCTTGCCGCCGGACGTGCCATCTCCCTGCCTGCTTCCAACACCGGCATGGCCCAGCTCACGACACGCGCGGTGGGGGCCTATGCCCGGGTGCGCAGTCAATTCAAGTTGCCCATCGGCCGCTTTGAAGGCGTGGAAGAGGCGCTGACCCGCATCGGTGCCAACACTTACCTGATGGATGCGCTACGCACCTTCGCTGCCGCTGCGGTGGATCAAGGGCAAAAGCCGGCGGTGCTCTCGGCCATCGCCAAATATCATGTCACGGAACGCGCGCGTCGGGTGGTCAATGACGGCATGGACGTTATTGGCGGAAAAGGTATCTGCCTCGGGCCATCCAACTTTTTAGGGCGCGCCTATCAGCAGATCCCTATCGGCATTACGGTGGAAGGGGCCAACATTTTGACGCGCAGTCTGATCCTGTTTGGTCAGGGCGCCATTCGCTGTCATCCCTTTGTGTTGCGCGAGATGAATGCGGCGCGCCATCCCGATCCCGAGGCCGGCCTTGAGGAATTCCAGCAGGCCCTGTTCGGGCACATTGCGCATACTTTTAAAAACGGCCTACGCGCATTGTGGATGGGGTTGACCGGTTCGCATTTTGTGGCGGTTCCGGCGACGGCGGCACCGGAGACACGGCGTTACTATCAGCAGCTCTCCCGTTATTCTGCCGCCTTTGCGTTTCTCTCCGACGTGTCGCTGCTGGTCCTGGGCGGAGGGCTCAAGCGTCGCGAAAAATTATCCGCGCGACTCGGAGACATTCTCTCGCAGATGACCCTGATCTCGGCTGCCTTGAAACGTTACGAAGATGAAGGTCGGCCGCGGCCCGACCTGCCATTATTGCATTGGGCAGTGTGGGATGCCATGTATCGGGCGCAGCAAGCCTTTGATGGCGTGATCGCCAACTATCCAATGCACTGGGTGGCCGTCCTGCTGCACCGCATGCTGTTTCCCTGGGGCTATCCCTATGTGGTGCCCTCCGACGATCTGGGGCATGATGTGGCGCGCCTGCTGATCACTCCCTCGCCCACACGGGACCGCTTGACCGCCTGCTGTTACCTGCCGGCTAACGCAGAGGAGCCTGTGGGGGCGCTGGAATGGGCTTTGGCCGCTACGCTGGAAGCCGAGCCCATTGAAGCCCGGATTCGCGAGGCCGAAAAAGCCGGACGCTTTGCCAACGATCCGCGGGCCAATGTGCGCGATATCGGTGAGGCGGCACGCTCTGCTGGCGTAATCACCCCTGAAGAGCATGCCGTCCTGCAGCGGCGTAATGTGTTGCGTGACCGCGTGATTGGAGTTGACGACTTTGGAAAGAGTTTTGAAACCTGCTTACCTCATTGATGGGGCGCGGACCCCGTTTCTCAAGGCGCGCGGCGCACCCGGCCCGTTTTCTGCCTGCGACCTCGCCGTACAGGCGGGGCGTGGTTTGCTGCTGCGCCAGCCGTTTCTGCCTTCCCACCTGGATGAAGTGATCCTGGGCTGCGCCGCGCCCGCGCCCGATGAAGTCAACATTGGACGGATCCTGGCATTGCGTCTGGGTTGCGGCGACAAGGTGCCGGGCTGGACCGTGATGCGCAATTGCGCTTCCGGCATGCAATCCCTCGATTCGGCCCTGGCCAACATTCAACTGGGTCGCAGCCATCTCGTGCTGGCGGGTGGCACCGATGCGCTCTCGCGGGCCGCGGTGCTGCTGTCCGATGCCATGGTGCAATGGCTGGCACGCTGGAATGGTGCGCGCGCCCTGGGGCAAAAACTGGCCCTGCTGGGGCGCTTGCGCCCCGCGTATTTCAAGCCTGTGATCGGATTGCTGAAAGGCCTTACCGATCCTGTGGTGGGATTGTCCATGGGGCAGACCGCAGAAAATCTGGCTTGCCGTTTTGGTATCACGCGCGCCCAGATGGATGCCTATGCGGTGCAAAGTCATCAGCGCGCCGTGGCAGCCCGGGCGGGCGCACAGGATATCGTGCCGCTGGTGGATGCGAACGGCCGAATCTATTCGGAAGATGATGGGATCCGCAGCGACGCCAGCGTGGAAAAGCTTGCCACCTTGAAACCCGTATTCGATAAACCCTACGGCAACATCACGGCGGGCAACAGTTCGCAGGTCACTGACGGCGCAGCACTGCTGTTGCTGGCCTCAGAGGAAGCCGTGGCGCGCTGGCAATTGCGGCCCATGGCGCGCCTCGTGGACAGTCAGTGGGCGGCGCTCGATCCGGCTCAAATGGGGCTGGCGCCGGTGTATGCGGCCACCCCCCTGTTGCAGCGTCACGGTTTGGGCCTTAACGATCTGGATGTATGGGAAATCAATGAAGCCTTTGCCGCCCAGGTGCTGGCTTGTATTGCGGCCTGGCAGGATGAAACCTGGTGTCGCGAGCAGTTGGGTGTGGGGGCATTGGGTGCGCTCGATGTGCAACGTCTTAATCCCTACGGGGGTGCCATTGCGCTGGGGCATCCGGTGGGCGCTTCGGGGGCGCGCATCGTGTTGCAGGTATTGCGCGCTTTGCGCGAACGGGGCGGACGGCGCGGCATTGCGAGCATCTGTATTGGTGGCGGCCAGGGTGGTGCCCTGTTGATCGAGTCACTGTCATGATCGCTGCGCCCGAGTTTATTCATTGGAAGTTGACGCGCGACGAAGACGGCGTGGCCTGGGCCACGCTGGATCGTGCTGGTGAAAGCACCAATGCGCTCTCCGGAGCGGTGATGGCGGAGTTGGTCCAGATGCTTGATCACCTGGACGCTGAGCCGCCGCGCGGACTGATTTTTCGTTCGGGAAAAACCGCCGGGTTCATCGCCGGTGCCGACATCCATGAGTTCGACGATCTTGTCACGCCGGAAAACGGCTTGCGCCTGGTGGCTCGAGGGTGGGATCTGTTCAATCGCGTGGCAGCACTTTCTTATCCCACACTGGCCCTGATCCGCGGCCATTGCATGGGCGGCGGACTGGAATTGTCGCTGGCTTGCCGTTACCGGATCGTGGTGGGTCAGCCCGACACGCGCCTGGGGTTGCCCGAGGTCAAGTTGGGGATTGTTCCGGCCTGGGGTGGCATGCGGCGCCTGCCGCAACGAATCGGTGCCGTTGCTGCCCTCGATATGATGCTCACCGGCAAAACGGTGGACGCGCGCAAGGCGTGGCGCATCGGACTGGCCGATGCCTGTGTCCCGCCGCGCTTGATGGAACGGGCAGCCCGGCTGCGGGTGTTGGATCCTACCCCGCCGCGTGCTCTGGGGTTATGGCAACGACTGTTAAATGGCCCGTTGCGTGCCTTGGTAGTGCGCCAGGCCCGGCACCAGGTAGCGCGGAAGGTTTCTCCCGAACATTATCCGGCACCTTACGCCTTGCTCGATTTGTGGCAGCACCAGGATGGAAATGCCCTGGCTGCGCCGGAAGTGCTGCACCGGATTCTGGCTTCGCCCACGGCGCGCAACCTGCTGCGTGTATTCCATCTGCAGGAGCGCTTGAAGCGATTTGGCAAGGGCAGCGCCTTCAAGCCGCAGCGCGTGCATGTGGTGGGGGCCGGCGTGATGGGTGGAGACATTGCGGCCTGGTGCGTGGCGCAGGGATTGACAGTGACTCTTCAGGATCAGTCGCTGGAACGTATTGCTCCGGCGCTGACGCGCGCCGAGGCCCTGTTTGCGCGCCTCCTCAAGACCCCGCTGGCGTGCCGTGCGGCGCGCGACCGGTTGATTCCCGACCCCGCCGGTGCGGGGGTGGCGCACGCCGATGTGGTGATCGAAGCCGTGTTTGAAAATCTTGCCGTAAAACAGCAGATCCTCGCAGCCCTGGAACCCCGCTTGAAACCCGCAGCGCTCTTGGCCAGCAACACCTCCAGCCTGCGTCTTGAGGATATTGCGGTGGGGCTGCGGAGGCCTGAACGCCTGGTGGGCATTCACTTTTTCAATCCGGTGGCGTTGATGCCGCTGGTGGAAGTGGTGGAGGTTCAAGGGGCGGCACCGGAAGCGTTGCAAGCTGCAGCAGCTTTTGTCGGGGCGCTGGGCAAGTTACCCTTGCCGGTTCGAAGCGCCCCCGGATTTTTGGTGAACGCGGTGTTGGCGCCCTACATGCATGAAGCATTGCGTTGCCTTGATGAAGGCATTGCGCCAGCCACGCTTGATGCCGCACTGGAAGCTTTTGGCATGCCCATGGGACCGGTGGAGCTGATGGACACGGTAGGACTCGACATCGTGATGGCTGCCGGTCAGCAGCTTTCGGCGGGAGCTCCTGCGGCCTGCCTGATCCAGTGCCTGGACCAGGGTCATCTGGGGAAAAAAGCCGGGCACGGGTTTTATGTCTGGGTTAAAGGAAAGCCCCTCAAACCGGCCTTTGGCGCAGCGCCCCCCGGATTGGCTGAGCGCCTGATTGCGCCCTTGACCGCACGTGCCGCGGCACTGGTGGCGGAAGGCGTGGTGCCGGATGCCGATTTGGCAGATGCCGGCGTGATTTTTGGGACAGGATTTGCCCCCTTCAGCGGTGGGCCACTGCATCGTACAACCACTCCAGGAGCATGATGACGTTTCCCGATCCCCTTGAACCTTCTGCAAGCAAACCCTGGCTGGCGAGCTATCCGCCGGGTATCGCCGCAGAGATTTCTCCACCGCCGGATGCCACGGTGGTGGCCTTGATGGAAGCTGCCTGTCGCCAGTTTGCGCAGCGCACCGCTTACATCAGCATGGGCAAGGCATTGGACTATCGTGCGCTGGAACAGCAGTCGCGTTATTTTGCCGCCTGGTTGCAGCAAAATGGCGTGCCCAAGGGGGCGCGTGTGGCACTGATGATGCCTAACGTGCTGCAGTACCCCGTCGCGTTGTTCGGGGTGTTGCGCGCGGGTTGTGTGGTGGTCAACTGCAATCCCCTGTACACCCCGCGCGAACTGGAATTCCAGCTCAAGGATTCCGGTGCTGAAGTGATCGTGGTGCTGGAAAATTTTGCCCATACCCTGCAGCAGGTACAGACAGCGCCGGTGTTGAAGCACATTGTGGTGACCAGCGTGGGAGAACTGCTGGGATGGAAGGGTGCGTTGATCAATTTTGTCTTGCGTCATGTGCGACGCGTGGTGCCTCGCTGGCGGTTGCCCGGTAGCTTGAGTTTTTCTGCCGTGCTGTTTCTGGGCGAACAAGGGGACCTGGCGCCGCCACGCCTGCGTCCCCAGGATCTCGCGTTTCTGCAATACACCGGTGGGACCACCGGTATTCCCAAGGGGGCCATGCTCAGTCACGGCAACATCGTGGCCAATCTTATCCAGGTAGACCAGTGGATGGCGGGCATTGTCCGGCCCGGTGAGGAACTGGTGGTGACGGCACTGCCGCTGTACCACATCTTTGCGCTCACGGCCAATTGCCTGGCCTTCATGCACCAGGGGGCGGCCAATCTGCTGATCATCAATCCCCGTGATCTCAAGGCTTTCGTCAAGGAGTTGCGGCAACACCGCTTTACCGTTATTACCGGGGTCAATACCCTGTTCAGTGCATTGCTGAACGACCGGGGGTTTGCCCGGCTCGATTTTTCTCATCTCAAAGTCACTTTGGGTGGCGGCATGGCCGTGCAGCAGGAAGTCGCCCTGCGCTGGCAACAGGTCACCGGCTGTGCCCTCACCCAGGCCTATGGCCTTACCGAAACTTCCCCGGGGGCCACCATCAATCCGTTGGAACTGAAGACTTTCAATGGCAGCATCGGCCTGCCCATTCCTTCCACCGAAGTGGCCATTCGGGATGAGGCGGGGCAGGAAGTGGCCTTGGGCGTCGAGGGGGAAATATGTATCCGTGGCCCTCAAGTGATGAAGGGCTACTGGAACCAACCAGCAGAGACGCAGGCGGTGTTCTACGCGGATGGTTTTTTGCGCACCGGCGATTTGGGCACCATGGATCCGCAGGGATTTGTGTTTCTACTGGATCGCAAGAAAGACATGATCAAGGTGTCTGGTTTTAACGTATACCCCAACGAAGTGGAGGCCACCGTGGCCAAACATCCCGGGGTGCTTGAAGTCGCTGCCATAGGCGTGAACGACCCGCATTCAGGCGAAGCAATCAAGTTGTTTGTGGTGCGCAAGGATCCTCATCTCACTGCCGAGATGATTACCGCCTTTTGTCGCGAGCAGTTGACCGGGTACAAGATTCCGCGCCACATCGAATTTCGTGACGAACTACCGCACACCAATGTGGGCAAGATTCTGCGGCGCGCACTCAAGGAGGAGCATGCCTGATGGCCCTGCCTGCGCTTTTTGAAGGGCGCCTGTCTTTACCGGTGATCGGGGCGCCGATGTTTATTGTCTCGCAACCGGCGCTGGTGATTGCGCAATGCCTGAATGGCGTGGTGGGGAGTTTTCCGGCGCTCAACGCTCGTCCGGCCACATTGCTGGAGCCCTGGCTCAAGCAGATTACCGAAGCCCTCGCTGCAGCCCGCGCCGAAGATCCGGCGCGAACGGTGGCCCCCTTCGCCGTTAACCAGATCGTCCATGGCACCAACCCGCGCCTTGAACACGATCTCGAGTTGTGTATCCAGTATCGCGTCCCATTGATCATCACGAGCCTCAGTGCACCCGGGCAACTGGTGCAACGCATTCACAACTACGGCGGCCTGGTGTTTCACGATGTGATCAGTGTGCGCCACGCCCAGAAGGCCTTGGGCGAAGGGGTGGATGGATTGATTCTGGTGTGTGCCGGAGCAGGGGGGCATGCCGGCACGCTTAATCCCTTTGCCTTCGTGGAATCTGTGCGTCGTTTCTGGGATGGGCCGCTGGTGCTCTCGGGAGCCATTGCCAATGGTCGGGCGATTCGCGCTGCCGAAGTGATGGGGGCCGATTTTGCCTACATGGGCACGCGTTTCATTGCCACTCGCGAGGCCTTTGCCAGTGAAGCCTACAAAGCGGCCCTGGTGGATGCCGAGGCCGGAGACATCATTAACACCCCCTATTTTACCGGCGTGGCCGGCAACTACCTCAGGTCCAGTATTCTCGCAGCGGGGCTTGACCCCGACCATCTGCCGGTACGCGACAAATCTATCATGGACTTTGCCGCCGTGGAGGCCGCAGGATCCAAAGTATGGCGCGACATCTGGGGGGCAGGACAGAGTGTGAGTGGTATCGCCGAGGTGTCTACCGTTGCGGTGCTCGTCGAACGGCTCAAGGCAGAATATTTTTCTGCTACAATGTCGCGTTTTACGTGGCCAAGTAGCTCAGTCGGTAGAGCAGAGGACTGAAAATCCTTGTGTCGGTGGTTCGATTCCGCCCTTGGCCACCAGTACCCAAGGCCGACTGTTCGCAGTCGGCCTTTCCATTTTTGCGTCTGCCCCACATCACGCAGGGTTCTGG
>JAGWPH010000213.1 GCA_028870615.1 Betaproteobacteria bacterium | reverse complement strand
GCCTGTTGTGCTGACGTCATGACGAGAACACTGCTGTCAGTTAGGGTGACGCTGGAAATTCTGCTGACGTCGCCATTAAGGGTGTTGAGATTGGCGATAAAGTCGGCATTGGTGTCGGTAATGCTCACGGGGCTGACGTGCGAATTAGACAGGACTGTGTTCAGGTTGGTCGCTGTGACGCCCGAGACGGCCAGTGAATAGTTACCCGATATGTCAGCCAATGCGCCGGCATCATTTGTCACTTGAGTTGCTGAAATTGACAATGGATTGGCCGGGTCGGTAATGGTCACCGAAACCAGCTTTGATCCCAAAGCTTGAAGTTGATCCAGGCTGGAAGCGATATTCGCCGCTGAATCGGAGACAGCTATTGAACTGATCGTTGAATCTGTTCCGTATGACGGCCCAACGTCATAAGCAGGGAAATTGGTGAGGGCCAGAGTATAACTGCCGGTTATCTTCTCAATGGCGTATGTGTCAGTCCAGTATTGGTTTGCCGTAACGGTCAGGACCTTGGCGGCATCTGTCATTGCAATGACGCCGATGCCACTGACATCTGGCTCAAGGGCGTCCAGGTTGGCTATGATGTTTGCACTGGTGTCGGAAATAGTGGCCAGGGTCATGCCGGGATTGGCAGCATAATGCGCAAGAAAACTCGAGACCGTATACGAAGTCACGGGAGCCACATTAAATCCGAGCGCCTGAAGCGCCTGCCGGTCGAGCGGGGTTAGGGCATCGACCAGGCTGGAATTGGCGGATGAAAATGGATCCGTCAACGTTGTAAAGTCTGCGAAGTCAGCGGATGAGTAAGTGCCCAGGTTGGTGATTCCACCATCCAGAGAAAAGTAACCGGGGGTTGATGAGCCTGGATTCCATAGCTGCCCTGGGGCTGAGTAGGTGAACAGGGCCATGGTGGTGAATCCATCGATTCTGCCCAATGCATGCGTCAGTTCGTGAAGCGCGGCGGCAATCATATTCGCGTCAGCGTTGGCACTTGAGGTGTTTGTAAACGCAAACCCTACCGAACCATCGATATTCGAATTATTGGTATATGAGAGACCGAGTGCTTTTGCCTGGGTGGTGGAATAATCGAGTGGTGATGTGTAGTTTGTATTTGTGGGAGTGGAGAAACCAACCTGGTTTTTAGACAGTTGCGTTGAGAGGGCTGCAATGATCTGGTTGTTCCATTGGGCGACCTGGGACACATCTGTAGTGCCGATCACATCCTGGAATGATCCGGAAGCGCCCCCGGTTAAAGTGTGCCCGCCGTTTTCCCACCACCCCACTTGAATCGTGACAGTAATCGGATCGAGTATGGCGGCATCGAGCTGGGACGCAGCAATCTGGATGTCCGTCTTGAAGTTTGACGGCGCAGCCGTAACGCTGGAATCCCACGATAAATTGATTTGCAATCCTTCTCCCCCGCGTGTTTTTGGCCTATCCCAAAGCCTTCACCGCTGGCGTACTTGAGTTGCATCTCCACTGCCCAGAGCGCCGATTTTATACGGGTGCCCGGCTGAAAACCATTTCTTCTCCCCTCACAAAATTGTGCTGATGTGAGGTTTTATCCGATGGCGCCCATATCTCCGCCACGAATGACGGAGTTTTACGTGTCATCGGATAGAATGATGAGCAGCTCTTTCACGCATTGGTCAATATCCAATACTGCAGTGTCGAGCGTCAGGCAAGGCATTGTGGGCGGCTCGTAGGGGGCATCAACCCCCGTAAAACCAGAAATTTCGCCGCGCCGTGCTTTCAGGTACAGCCCCTTGGGATCGCGCGCTTCACACACCAGAAGCGTGGTAGACAGATAGATCTCGCGAAAGCGCTCGGGACCAATGATCTCCGCCGCCATGGCGCGGTCGTCGGCGTAGGGTGAAATCAATGCGGCGATGACCGGGATCTGCGACGCATTGAGTTCACGGCAGCGTAGCGCCACCCTGCGGATATTTTCCCGACGGTCCTCGCGCGAAAACCCCAGGTCGGCGCTCAGGGAACGGCGGACCACATCACCGTCCAGGACTTCGACCGGACGCCCCCTTTCCGACAGCGTTGCAGCCAGCCTCCGTGCCAGTGTGGATTTTCCCGAACCGCTCAGACCGGTCAGCCAGACTGTGGGGGAGATTGTGGGGCCAGGCCTCATTTGAGCGCTTATCTGCAAAGAAACGGGATTTATTATGCACTGGATTTAGGGTGTAACGGCCCCGTGGATGGTGCTACGAGGCCCGTACGCCAGGGCTCCTCCCGGGCACCTGAAAATAGTGCTTGCATTGTATTAAAATAAATGGGAAACTTTCCCATAACAAGTCCCGAAACGGTATCGGGGATTTGTGCCTATTCAATGCAGGCCCCATTTTTGAGGAGTTTTGAACATGAGCGACATCAACGATGACGACGTACAACCTGTCAGCACGACCACGGGTTCGGTAACGACTGGAACCACAACGACGACAACCGGAACCACAACCACAACCACGACGGCTGGCACCACCGCCACCACGGAATCGACGGAAACCCCCGGCACAAATTCGGGAGACAGCTCGGTAGAGACGAATGACGATGCGAATGGTGCTGCAACGGCAACGGGTCCTTCATCGACGGAGTCCGCTGGCGATGATGCAGCGTCACCGACCGGAAACCCTGGCGCTGCGAGTACTCACGCCAACCCGGAGCATGCCGCTGCTGTTGCATTGAATACGGGGACCCCCCCGACGCCTCATGCCGGGACCACCCTGGACGGCACGGTAACCACCGACGTGGAACTGACCACCCAGACCGTCAACACCACAGTGACCCACTTTTCCCATAATGACACGCTAACCGTCAGTGCAGGCGTGCTGCACGAGATCGCGACAGGGGTGCTGAGTATTTCGGCTACGCCAACTTCAGTCGAGATTGATAATGTTGCCACGGGGCAAACGGTGATTCACATCGATCTTGACCACACCTTGAGCACCGTTGGCGTACATCCGCAGGCCAATGGCGCAGTGAGTGTCACGTTCTGAAGAAATGGAAAGAAACGGTGACGGGGTCAGGCCTCAAACGGGGGCTGACCCCTCACTTTTACAACCCCAGTGCTGACAACCCCTGATGGTCATCGGGCCGGCGCCCCAGGGGCCAATGGAACAGGCGGTCTTCTGCCTTGATGGGTAGATCGTTGATACTGGCGAAGCGGCGTTGCATCAGGCCGAATTCGTTGAATTCCCAGTTTTCGTTGCCGTAACTGCGATACCAGTGTCCGGAGTCATCGTGCCACTCATAGGCAAAACGAACCGCAATGCGGTTGCCCACGGTCGCCCATAATTCCTTGATCAGCCGGTAATCCAGTTCCCTGGCCCACTTGCGCTGCAGGAACGAACGCACCGCTTCGCGGCCGACGGGAAACTCCGAACGGTTACGCCAATGCGTGTCTTCCGTATAGACTTGTACCACGCGATCGGGGTCACGGGTGTTCCAGGCATCTTCAGCCATGCGGACCTTCTGGGTGGCGGTTTCATGCGTGAAGGGGGGAAGGGGTGGTTTGTTTTCCATGAGGGCATCGCCTGATTTAGAAGGTGCATTTTTACGTACACTACACATATAGTCAACGTGCCCTCCATACAGACGTTAAACTGACAAAGACGATTCAAAATGAGAAGGCGACCAACATGAAAAAAATCCTTGCACTGCTTCTGGTCGGATTGACAATCAACGTGGCCTGCGCGGATGGGTGGCGTGGGGGTGAGCGGTGGGGTGGTGGCGAGGGCTGGCGCGGTGGAGAGGGTGACGGCATGGGTTGGGCAATTGGTTCTGCCCTTGTCGGTGGCATGATCGGCGGGATGATGGCAGGCCAGGGTCCGGTCTACATGCAACCTGCGCCGATGGTAGCTTACCCTCCTGGCTATATGGCGGTACCGCAACCCGCCTATGGATACCCACAACCCGCCTACGGCCAACCCATGTATCCTCCCCCCTATGACTACGGTGATCGGGGATGGGACGATGACTGAAATATATGAAGGCTGGCAGTGCATTGGGTGCGGCAAGATCGATGTGGACAGACCCTGTGTGGGGATCTGTCAGGACAAGCGGGTGCAGGTGGTTCTGGCGGATGATTTCAATCGCGTGCAGGCGCGCAACAAGCTTCTCGAATCCATTGTGCGGCGTGTGGTTTTGACCAAACCGCACCCGGGTGCGTGGGAAAAATCCTTTAGGGCGCTACAGGTGGAAGCAGGCCGGATTTTGGGGTCAGACCCCAACCCATGCT
>JAGWPH010000212.1 GCA_028870615.1 Betaproteobacteria bacterium | reverse complement strand
CATCGAGCAACTGGCCATCGCGTAGCGGCTCGAAGTTGTACTTCACCAGCCCGCGATCAGATTCGTGCAGACAGTAGGGAATGCCAAGACGTATTGCCAGCGCTCGTCCCCCGGAATAATGATCCGCATGAACATGGGTATCGATGACATAGTTGATGGGGACATTGGCCTTGCGGGCTTCCTCGATAAACCAGTCTTCATCTCCGGCAACCACGTCCACGGCCACGGACTTGCCGATACCGGTGCAACCGAAATAATACGAGAGGGACGACTCCTTGGTCGCCAATTGCCGGAAGAACATGAAGATTCCTTCTAAAACACCAGGACCTGATCGGCTTCGGCCGTCCACTCGGCCAATTGCGCCAGGGTGGAACGTTTTGCCCCTTCGATAAGTTCAGCCTCGGTCACACCCCGCGCATCCATGCAGGTTCCGCAAAGGCGCACGGTTCCCTTGCGCAATATCTTGCCCAGCATCAACTGCAGGTTGTAGTAGCCTTCCGGCACCTTCTGGCCCGCCTTGGCTACAGCCACGGCGTCAGCCATCAAAAAAACCTGTACCTGCTGATCCGGTCGGGAGACCAAGGCGCCTGCGAGACGCAATCCGTTGTAGGAACGCTCGCTGCCATAGGGCGCGTCATTGAGGATGAACAACGTCGTTTTCATGATGAAACTCCTTTGTGCTCCCCCTCAACATGGATACGTTTTTATTATTCGTGAGCTGTACCGACTTCCAGAGGCAATCCTGCCGCGCGCCACTCGCTGACCCCATCAAGCAGTTTGCGCACGCGACGACCTTGTGCGGACAGAATCTTGACAGCCTCATTGGACATGAGGCAAAAGGGTCCCCGGCAGTACGCGACGATCCTCTTGTTCTTCGGCAACTCGGCCACGCGCCGTTCCAATTCTGCCATCGGCATGGAGCGGGCAAAGGGCAGGTGAGCCAGGTTGTATTCGCGTTGTGGGCGGACGTCAATCACGATGATTTCGCCGCGCCTTGCCTGTTCCAGCAGTGTTTCACGTCCCACTGCAACCAGGTGTTCTGGGTCGGACACTATTTGGCCGAACGCCATGCGCAGTTCCAGCAAGTGCTCCTCAGCCACTTCCCTCAGCATGACCCAGAGTCCAGCCACATCACTGCTGCTGAGCCGGTACACCATATATTTTCCGGCACGGCGGGAAGTGACCAGACGTGCTGACTTCAGGGTCTTGAGATGGGCGCTGGCGAGCTTGATGTCCACCGATAGTTCATTGGCCAGCTCTTCCACTGTTTTCTCACTCTGGGCCAGCAACTCCAGGAGTTCCAAACGCTTGGGGCTGGATACTGCACGCCCGATGCGTGCGACCTGCTCGTAGAGAATGTCTTTAAGGTCACGGCTCATACGTTGTCATTCTAATGATTATTAGAATGTTGTCAAACCCGCCACTTTCCAATTTTGTTTTGGCCCACCGAATGTCGGACCGGAATGAAACGATCGGGGCGGGTGCGGGGAAGAGGCTGCGGCAAGCGTGGTGTGTTAGGATTATGGAACGATATGTTACTGATGATAGACAATTACGATTCATTCACCTACAACCTCGTGCAGTACTTTGGCGAGTTGGGGCAAACGGTGGTGGTGCGTCGCAACGACCGGATTACGCTGGAAGAAATCCCGACCCTGGCGCCCGAATTCATCGTTATTTCGCCGGGTCCCTGCAGCCCCAAAGAAGCCGGTATTTCGGTGCCGTTGATTCAGGCCTATGCGGGGCGCTATCCTATCCTGGGGGTGTGCCTCGGACACCAGGCCATCGGCGATGCTTTCGGCGGCGAGGTGGTGCATGCCAAAGAGCTCATGCATGGCAAAGTCTCCCTGGTACATCATCGCGGCACCAGTGTGTTTCGCGGGTTGCCCAACCCGTTTCGCGCCACCCGTTACCATTCCCTGGCGGTGCGTCGCGAGACATTGCCGGATTGTCTGGAAATAACTGCCTGGACCGATGATGGCGAAATCATGGGACTGCGTCACAAGACCCTGGCGGTGGAAGGAGTCCAGTTTCACCCAGAGTCCATCCTGACCGAGTCTGGTCATGATTTGTTGCGCAACTTCCTTTTAGGGATCTGAACCCACATTCGCGATCCCTACAAATTCATCCAGCGTCAGTGTTTCGGCGCGCCGGGTGGGGTCGATGTCCAGCTTGATCAGTGTGGTCTCCGGAATCAATCCTTTGAGCGTACTGCGTAACATCTTGCGCCGCTGAGAAAAAGCCTGCATCACCACTTGCTCCAGCCGGCCTTCGTTCTTGGCGTGGCGCTCAGTCGGGGATTTGGGAATCAGGCGCACCACGCTGGAATCCACTTTGGGGGGAGGCGAAAATGCTTCGGGCGGCACCTCCAGTAGCGCGTCCATGTGAAAGCGATATTGGAGCATCACAGACAGACGGCCGTAGTCGGCCGTGGCCGGTTCGGCCACCATGCGCGCTACCACTTCCTTCTGCAACATGAAATGGGCGTCCCGGATATGGGAGGCAAAGGTGGCCAGATGAAACAACAAGGGGGTCGAGATGTTGTAAGGCAGGTTGCCCACGATTCGCAGCGCGTGGCCCAACCTGGAAAAATCGAAGGCCAGGGCATCCCCCTCGTGGATCGTAAGACGCGTGGCCTGCGCATGCTGTTGCCAATGCGCTACCAGATCACGGTCCAGTTCGATGACGGTGAGGTGATTCAGGCGCGCGAGCAAGGGCAGGGTGAGCGCTCCCAGGCCCGGGCCAATTTCCACCAGGATATCGGCAGGCCGGGGATTAATGGCAGCTACGATGCTGTCAACAATTCCGGCATCGGTCAGGAAGTGCTGGCCAAAGCGTTTACGCGGAATGTGCGCCATGAAGCGATCCTTCAATCATCTCCAGGGCCAGCCGAATGGCCGCATCCAGGCTGCCGCGTTGCAACTGGCCGGTGCCGGCGCGGTCTAGCGCCGTGCCGTGATCTACGGAAGTTCGGATGATGGGAAGCCCCAGGGTGACATTGACCCCTTCACCAAAGCTTTGCATCTTGAGCACCGGCAGGCCCTGGTCATGGTACATCGCCAGCACGCAATCGGCGCCTGCAAGCTGTTGCGGCACAAACAAGGTATCTGCCGGAAGCGGGCCCACCACGTCAATGCCGCGCTTGCGCGCAGCATTGAGTGCCGGTTCGATTACTTCGATTTCTTCGCGGCCCAGATGCCCGGACTCTCCGGCGTGGGGGTTGAGCCCGGCCACCAGGATGCGTGGGTGCACGCAATGAAACCGGAAGGACAAATCGTGGGCCAGAATGTCGAGAATTTCTCCCAGGCTGTCGCGGGTGATGGCTTGGGGCACCTCCTTGAGGGGCAGGTGGGTAGTGGCCAGCGCTACCCTCAGGCCGCCGCCCACCAGCATCATCACCACGCGAGAGACGCCCAATTGCCTGGCCAGATATTCCGTATGTCCGGTAAAGGGAATCCCCGCTTCCTGGATCACGCTTTTCTGGATCGGGGCGGTGACCAGGGCTTGCAGGGATCCGTTGCGGCAAGCCGCAATCAAACTGTCAAGGCAGTGCAGTACATACGGGCTGTTGGCAGGATCAAGATGGCCTGGAATGACCGGTGCGTCTGCCGAGTGATGCCACAAGCGTGCCTGTCCCGGTACGGCCTGATCCGGATGAGAGGGATCGTATTCAGCAAAGTCTGCGGTAAGCCCGAGTAAGTGCGCGCGGGCAGCCATCATCTTGCGATCGGCCGCCACCACGAGATGCGCCGGATAGTCGTGGCGGGCCAGTAGCAAACACAGGTCGGGGCCGATACCCGCGGGTTCGCCGGCCGACAGGCCGATGATGGGTTTACCGTTCGTCGAAGCGGATGTCCACATAGGCCTGATCACGCAATTGGCGTACCCACTCGTCGAATGCTTCATCCGATTTACGTGCGCGCAGCCCCTGGCGTGCCGCCAGACGGCGGCGTTCCAGGTTGGCGTCGGCTTGTCGCACTTCCAGGACTTGCACGATGTGCCAACCCAGTGGCGTTTCAAAGGGCGCACTGGTTTCGCCCGGTTTCAGGGATTTGACGACTTTTTCAAACTGGGGCAGGGTCTCGCCCTCGGAAATCCAACCCAGGTCGCCGCCACGGTTGCGGCTTTCGTCCTCGGAGCTCAGGGTGGCGAGCCTGCCAAATTCTTCGCCGCCGGACAACCGGGCAGAGAGCCCCAGGATCTTGTTATAGGCGTCACTGGGGCCAGCATCGGGGTTGAGCTTAACCAGGATTTGTCGCACATGATACTGGGTGATGGGGGCTGGGGCTTCTGAACCGCGCCGATTGATCAGTTTGATGATGTGAAAGCCGTT
>JAGWPH010000211.1 GCA_028870615.1 Betaproteobacteria bacterium | reverse complement strand
GGACAAACTTGAACACACGCCGGATGCGTGCAGTGATTGCACAGTTTGGGCACGAAAAACGCCTTTTCCACCTTGGCGTCTTTGTAACGGTTATCGAAACGAAACTCTTTTTCCGAGCCCGACGCGGCGATATTCTGCGGATCGTTCTGGCTGTCAATATGGGCCTGCTCATCGCCTTCCAGGTAGACGTAGCGTTCCACCCAGGTACGGAAATGATGCGCATCCTGTGCGACTCCGTTTTCTGCCTTGCAGGCCTCGACGCAACGCAAACAACCGATGCAGCGGGTAGCGTCCACACCGAAGGCCCACTTGTGCTTGTTCCAGTCGTAGTCTGGAATCTTTGGAGATGTCGCAGCGGAGGCCGGCTCAGCGCTTTGCGCTTTCGTGACCAGGTCTTCCGGGCCCACCCAGGCGCCGGTACAGGCCGTTCCGATGCCCAGAATCCGCAAGAAAAAATTGCGCCGAGCCAAAATGCTTGCCTTGCTTTCAACTGTTTTATCTTGATGGGTCATTTTTTTCTCGCTTGGTCACTGTGTTACTTGCAACGCGCACTGGCGTAGTAGGCGGCCAGGTTGTCAATATCCAAAGCACTCAAGGTCTTTGCAACGCTTGTCATGACGGGATGACTGCGGGTACCGTCCTGGAAGGCTTTGAGCGTGTTGGATAGGTAATCCGGGCTCTGCCCCGCCAGATCGGGCCAGGAAGGGTTGCCGCCAATGCCGGATGCCCCATGACAGAGCGCACAACTCGTTGCTTTGGCTTTGCCCAGCGCGGCTTTGGCCTTATCTCCCCCAGCGGTCTTGCAACTCGACTGGGAAAAATAGGCCGCCACGTTTTGCATGTCGGCATCGCTCAAGCCGGCTGCCATGCCGCTCATCATCGCGTTTGTGCGTGCACCGGACTTGAATGCCTGCAACGCACTGGTCAGGTAGCCCGCATGCTGCCCAGCCAGGTTTGGCCAGGCCGGGTTGGCGCTCACACCTGTCGCACCGTGACAAGTGCCACAAGTGGCAGCAAGGGTCTTGCCTGTACTGGCATCGCCGCGCGGAGGCAGGGGTAAGGAAGCAAAATTGATTTTTGGCGAATGCGGATCGTGACAGGCCGTGCACTGTTCTGTCCCGGCATGGGCGGCAAGCACTACTTGGCGCTGGGCCACCGGGCGCCCAGGCATTGCTTCATGACACTGAACACATTTGGTGCGATCTTTTGGCACCGGCAGCTTCCCATCTGCCGGGATGGCCCCTGTCGCCGGAGCGGAAGCTTTGGCACCGAGCGCGATGCGTTCATCAACACTGAGGGGAGCGCTTTCTTTGGATGGATGTTGCCCTACAGGGCCGTGGCAGACTTCGCACTTGACGTGCTTTCCAGCGCCGGGAATATTGTGGAGGCTGTCCGACCACACGGTATACTGCTTGGCATGGCACGACTTACAATACTCATTACCACGGAAACGTGGTGTATCGCTGGCAATCTCTGCGACCGAATCGCCCCGGTAATGGCCATAGGCATAGTACGACTTGTTGGTAAAAAACTGTTTTGCAGTAAGGGCCGCCGCTGCAATAACAGCCACCAGGAGCAACAAGCGTGTGATGTGCTTTGGCATACACTCTTTCCTCTTCATTGCTTTCAAATGGAAAGAGACTAGCCGTGATTTGTGGTAATTACATTGACAGTTCGCAATCGCGGTCTTGATATTTCGCAACCGAAAAAATTAATCCGACGCAACATCATGCGCCGTTGCACCGCCCGGAAGCTCAGGCAGCGCTCTGCAGAATCGCGGGCTGTTCCAATTGGGCTGCGGCACTTCGCAATGCCGTTCGCAGTCCCTCCTCCACCACAGGATGGTAAAACGGCAATTTCAGCATGTCCTCGATCGTGGTACCGAGTTGCAACGCCCAAGCCAGCAAATGACCGATATGTTCTGCGTCGGGGCCAATCATCTCAGCGCCCAGGAATTTCCCGGTAACCCGATCGGCGTAGACATGAAGCAACCCCTGATTGCGTAGCATTATTCGGCTGCGCCCCTGATCCTCGAAAGAGGCTTCACCCACGACAATGCCTTGCTTGTCGAGCGCTTCCCAGCGTTGTCCAACGGTGGTGATCTGCGGGTCCGAGAAAACAATGGCAAGAGGCGCGCGACGTAATCCGGCTGCAGCATTGGGAAAGGCCGCGGCATTTGTGCCGGCAATCTTCCCTTCATCCGCCGCCTCATGAAGCAATGGCACATCGTGATTGGCATCTCCCGCGATAAAAATCGGGCTGTTGCCACATTGCATTGTCTCCCGATTGAAAACAGGCACTCCATTGGAATGCATGGCAAGGCCCAGGCGTCCCAGACCTAGCCCGCTGATATTGGGAGCGCGACCCGTCGCCGCAATCACGACATCTACCGCGGTTTGCTGCAATACGCCTCCCCTGTCCTGCCACTTCAGGAGAACGGTATCGTTGTAGCGTTGCGCATGAATCAGGCGCGCCCCGGTATCAAGCGTCAACTCCTTGCCAAATAGTCGCACGGCGTAGTCCTTCAAGGCAGGGTCGGTGAGTGGCCCCACGGCCCCGCCACGACCGAATAGGTGTACCCGTACACCCAGGCGATGCAACGCCTGGCCCAATTCCAGGCCGATGACACCGGGACCGAAGACCGCCACGGATCGGGGCAAATCGTCCCAATTGAAAACGTCATCGTTGACAATGACGCGCTCACCCAGCCCTTGCAACATGGGTGGGATCACCGGCGAGGAACCGGTGGCGATCACCGCCTTTTCGAAGTGGATGCGTCTTTTTCCATCCACCTCTACGGTGTGCTCGTCCACAAAATTGGCCCGCCCGAACATCTTGTGTTCGGACGGTATGGCCGCCACACCTTCGAGCACAAAACCGACAAAGCGGTCGCGTTCGCGCTTGATCCGGTTCATCACTGCGCGCCCATCCACGTGGATTTGTCCCTCCAGGCGGATGCCAAAAGCTTGCCAACGCGCCACCCCATGAATCGCCTCTGCTGCAGCAATCAAAAGCTTGCTGGGCATGCAACCCACCCGGGCACAGGTGGTTCCATACGGCCCGCTTTCAATCAGCACGACATTTTTTCCCGCAGCCACGAGGGCCCGGTAGGCCGCAAGGCCCGCCGTGCCCGCGCCGATGATGATATTTTCCACAGCGGTCTCAATCATGATGGTGCCTCGCGATTCGTGAATGGGGATCAGGCTGCCTTGACCATACGCGACTGCATCCAGGCTTCCAGATCGTCGGCACCGCCGATGTACTCACCGTTGATGAATACCTGGGGAACCGTTCCTTGACCCGTGATGGCACCAACGACACGGGTGCGGGTGGCAGGCGGTAAGGAAATTTCCGCATAGGCGTAGCCTTGCGCCGTCAGTAGTGCCTTGGCCCGTGCGCAATGGGGGCAGCCTTCGCGCGTCAAGATAGCCACCTGATCCGGTTTTCTGGCGTTGGGATTGATGTAGGCCAGCAGGGTGTCGGCATCCGAGACTTCGAAGGGGTCTCCCGGCTTGTTGGGTTCGATGAACTGCTTGACCACGACGCCGTCCTTGACCAACATGGAATAGCGCCAGGAACGCTGCCCAAACCCCAGATCCTGCTTGTCCACCAGCATGTTCATGCCCGCCGTGAACGTACCATTGCCGTCTGGAATCATGGTGATATTGCCAGCTTCCTGATCCTTGGCCCATTCATTCATGACGAATGTGTCGTTGACCGAGACACACAGGATCCGATCCACTCCGTTGTCGAAAAAGGCCGGAGCCAGCTCGTTGTAGCGCGGCAAATGACTGGATGAACAGGTCGGGGTGAAGGCTCCGGGCAGGGAAAATACGACGACGGTCTGGCCTTTGAACAGTTCGTTCGTGGTGAGCTCCTTCCACTCATTATTTTCGCGAACGTGGAAACTGACTTCGGGGACGGGCTTTCCTTCATGATTTTCAAACATAGCGTTGCTCCATTGAGTGGTTGAGAGATCCGGCGTGGTTTACAAGCCGATGGGGTCACTCTACGCTTTGCCATAATTAAGTCCAATTGATTGTTATTGATTTCATGATATACAATAGCTATCATGCACAGGCCTGGAGTTTCCATGAATATCAATGAATTACGCTACATTGTTGCAGTAGCTCAAACCAGAAACTTTCGGCGAGCCGCCGAAAAATGCTTTGTTAGCCAGCCCGCGCTATCAACTGCGGTGCTAAAGCTTGAAGAGGAATTGGGGGTACGCTTGTTTGAACGTTCGCGCGCAGAAGTCAGCATCACGACAGTGGGGCAGCTGATCGTGGAAAAGGCGGCACAGGTACTGGAAGAAGCGGAACAGATCAGGCTGTTGGCACGCCAGGGAAAGAATCCGCTCGCCGGCCCGCTCAAACTGG